>NZ_NFUX01000012.1:0-113597 GCF_002264385.1 Paenibacillus sp. VTT E-133280 | reverse complement strand
TCTCGGTGCTGAAAACCGTACTTTTTGAACACGCACTTAAAGAAAAATATAATTTCCGTTTTATTAATCTGTTATTTAGCACCCGGCACATAAATCTTGTCAAAGATCCCGCCATCGTTAAAATGCTTCTCTTGCGTTTCTTTCCAGGTTCCGAATTTATCAGCCAATGTGAAGAGCTTTATTTCCGGGAACTTATCTTTATATTGTACTTTCACGCTTTCTAGCGTCGGGCGGTAGTAGTTCTCAGCTGCGATTTTTTGTCCTTCCTCCGTATAGAGATACTTCAAGTAAGCCTCGGACACTTCACGCGTATTTCTTTTATCCACAACCTTATCTACTATTGCTACCGGCGGTTCGGCCAGGATGCTCTCAGATGGATTCACGATATCGAATTTATCTGGACCAAGCTCTTCTACAGAAAGATAAGCTTCATTCTCCCATGCAATCAGCACATCGCCAATTCCACGCTCTACAAAAGTAGTCGTAGAACCGCGCGCACCCGTATCCAGCACCGGAACATGTTTGAACAATTCTTTTACAAATTCCTCAGCCTTAGCTTCGTCGTTATTGTTGTGGTCTAGCGCGTAACCCCACGCCGCCAAGTAGTTCCAACGTGCGCCACCTGATGTTTTCGGATTCGGTGTAATCACTTCTACGCCTTCCTTAAGCAGATCTGGCCAATCTTTGATTCCTTTTGGATTTCCTTTGCGTACTAAGAATACGATCGTCGAGGTGTACGGTGAACTGTTATGATCAAATTTACTTTGCCAACCTTCATTAATAAGGCCCTTTTCTTGCAATGCGTCAATATCATAACCAAGTGCTAATGTCACAACATCCGCTTCCAGACCATCAAGCACAGCACGGCTTTGTTTCCCCGATCCACCGTGGGATTGTTTAATGGTGACCTTCTGTCCTGTTTCTTTCTCCCAATAGGCAGCAAAAGCTTTATTATAATTCTCGTACAATTCGCGAGTAGGGTCATAAGATACGTTCAGTAGTTCTACTGGATCTTTGGATGGCGCTTTTGTAGCTTCAGCAGCATTCGTGGCCTCCGCTGTGTTGGTTTTTGCTGGTGTGTCCGTTGCCGAACTAGCACTATTTCCGCTATTGTTATTGCCGCCGCAAGCAGCAGTAAGTCCTGCCGTCAACAACAAGGTAAATCCTACAAGAAGCCCTTTATTCATAGCTCTCTTCATCATTCCCACTCCCCCATGTTTTTCTTGCCTTTATTTCTTTCGTAAAAAAAGAACGGAGGAAAGCCCACGTATGGCAAGTCAAACCGGTCCTATGACACGTGTCTGCGAGCCTAATGCAGGCGTTCCTCCGTCTGTACGGTAAGAACTTTCTTCAATTATTCCTATCTACTTAGTTGGTTTATATGGATATAATACTGAAACCCTTTAACCGTGTCAAACCTTTTTTTCCAACCAATGACAAAGGAATCTTTCAATTCCCCTCGCTATACAGGCAATGGTGTGGGTTCCTGTAAGATCCACTTGTTATTGATGCTATAAAGTAATATTATTGCTACAGCTTATGGTCTAGAGAAATTACCGCTTAATGTCGGGAGTGAGAATATCATGGGTATGGATTTAGAGTACGCCCCTGCGCCGATAAGACCACGGCTTCATAGGAGAATGACTCAAGAAATTAGTCGAAGGATTAGGGGAACTTACCGTTATGATACAACGGTCTGGAGGACAGCAATCGCTGGTCTTTGGATCGTTTGCTTTTTGGCCTTCACCACTGCCGTATTAGGTATCCCCACTGGATTAGGGGTGCCAACAGATATTGCACTTGCTGCAGGGACGAGTACTATTCTGCTGGCCATTGCCAGCAATATCATTGCTGGCCTGATCGCGTTGACCGGACTGCGCATCCCGCGTCTATTCGCAGGCTGTGTATTGAGCGATGTTGGAGCGATTCTACTAATCTTATATTACGCAGATTTTGAGATTGAAGCTGCGGCTGTCATTGCTGTTCTACTATCAGTATTAGGTGCCTTGGGCGGATTAGCCATCGGTCTGCTGCGCAGTAAAAGAATAACTATGGGACTTCTGCTTACTATTACGGTGACTTTTTCCCAACTTGCTCTGGCAAACGGAGTGCAGGAACTACCTACTTTAGAACCCATTGATATCAGTGATTCCGATGTAATTCCATTAACAGCCGCAAGTCCGTCACAACCTGGCAATCAAACCTATCAGACCTTCACTTATGCCAGCGGTAAGGATTTGCATCGGACCGAATACGGCAAGGATACCAATGTGATCTCTTCTACAGTAGATGCTTCTGCTTATATTAAGGATTGGTCAAAACTCCGCACTTTATTCTGGGGTTTCAATTATAATGCACTTCCACTGAACGGCCGAGTATGGATGCCTGAGGGCGAAGGTCCCTATCCGGTAGTTCTGATGGTGCACGGAAATCATATGATGGAGGATTACTCTGACGGAGGCTATGCTTATCTCGGTGAACTCTTGGCCAGCCGGGGGTTTATCGCCATTTCCCTGGATGAGAATTTTCTGAACTATTCTGCTTGGTCCGGTATTCCGGACAATGATTTCAAAGTACGGACCTGGATCATTCTAAAACACCTGGAGCAGCTAGCAGCTTTCTCGGATGAACCAGACAATCCTTTTTATCAAAAGATAGATTTCACAAAAACCGCCCTGCTCGGCCATAGCCGTGGAGGACAAGCTGTTGCTATGGCAGCAGATGCCGATCGCTGGTTCAAAAATGATCCCGTGATGAAGGCAGCAGATCGTTTTAATATAGCCTCTGTAATCGCCCTTGCCCCTACGGACAAAACGATAGACGATCAGCAAGCCCGTCTCAAGGATGTCAACTATTTGACGCTCCAAGGGGCTCGTGATGGGGATGTACATGATTTCTATGGTGACCGGCAGTATATACGTACTTCCTATTCCCAAGGGTCCTCTGCTTTCAAAAGCTCGCTGTATATTGCGGACGCCAATCACAGTCAATTCAACAGCGATTGGGGCGCGTATGATCAGACATTACCTGCTGGCCTCTTTTTAAATCGAGCGCAAATTATGGATGCAGACAAGCAGCGGCAAATCGCTAAAGTGTATGTGTCGGCTTTTCTGGAGACCACTTTGCATGGAAAAGACGAATACCAGAGCTTATTCCGGGATTACCGCAGCGGACTGAAATGGCTGCCGGAGACCACTTACTACAATCGATTCCAGGATGGGGGATATCGGCCAGTAGCCACATTTGACGAGGATCGCAACAAGAATACCGTTAATCTCGGAACAGCAGAAGCATCCGGATTATCCTGGTCGGAAGAGCTCGCGAAGGATCGTGAATCGAAGAGCAAAGCCACATATGGTGTCGTTCTTGAACGTACAGCCAAAAAAGACGAGGAAGCTTATTACAACATTAAGCTTAAAGATAGTGTTGTTACTGAAATGGCCCTTTCAGACGCAGATGGCCTTACATTTTCCTTAGCAAACCTCAATGGTGATATCAAAGATGAACTAAGTATTCCGCTACCTCCCAATGTAGAGGTTGAGTTAACCGACAAAAATGATACCTCAGCACGCTTGCCGTTAAGTGTGGTAATGGATATTTTGCCACTGCCGCAAACTCAGTTCACGTTATTCCCATGGCTTGAAGAACGGATTAATGATGGGAAGTACGGTGATCTGTCCGAAGCTGTATTTCAAACCTATGAGATGCCGTTCGAACAGTTTCAAGAGGAGGAACCTGAGCTAGAGCCTGAGAACCTGACGGAAATCACCTTCTACCTTGAAGCCGAGGGAGATAAAATCATGCTAGATGACATCGGATTTTACGATCTAGGAATTCGAAATATATTTTAAGGTAACTTGCTATTATACCTTTAAGGCCTTCCCCTCAGCACATGTACAGCTGATTGGAAGGCCTTTTATTTTGATGAATTTCGGGGAATAGCCCCTAATATTGAAACATACAATAACCTATTGCCAGCCTACAAGGCTTGAATACAAACCGGTGTCTTAATCTTCAACTCATTCCCTGTAGGAATTAATCTGCCACTGTCACTATCGATGGAGAACGAAGTAATAATATCACTATTTTGATTCGCAGCGAGCAGCTTGCCACCAATAATGGCGAAATTACGCGGAGTACGTCCGCCTGTAACCTGCCAATCTACCGCTTCAAGATGACCAGTTGAACCCTCAATATGGAACAAGGCAATACTGTCTTGTCCCCGGTTTGAGACATACAAGAATTTACCACATGGCGATACATGAATATCGGAAGCTGTATCGTCACTACCCGCATTATATTGCTCTGGAAGCGTGCTGACATGCTGTAAAATGCTGAGGTTTCCATTCTGCTCATCATTAGCAAACACCGTAACTGTACAGTTTAGTTCATTCGCCAGGTAAATCCATTGTCCTGATGGATGTACTGCCAGATGGCGGGGGCCTGAACCTGGTGGGAGATCAATCTCCCGATGCTTAGACAGCTTACCTTCTTCAAGGCGATAAATCAGAATTTGATCCAATCCCAAGTCGCAAACCAAGATATGCTTACCGCTTCCATCCGGAATAACAGAGTGTGGATGCGGAGCTTCCTGACGGTCTTCACGAATTCCTGAACCCACATGCTTCACTTGGTCAGACATGACCTGAAGCGAACCATCCTCATTTACAGGAAATACGTTGGCATTGCCACCGGAATAATTAGAGACGAATATGTAATCTTGCTTAGGACTAATCGAGACATAACAAGGAGCGCCACCTTCCGTAGGACGACTTCCAAGTGGACTCAGCGCTTTAGTAACAGGATTAACAGCAAAAGCATAGACCTCGCCCTCATCCTTCTCACTAACCGCATAGAGCACGCTGCCTGTGCTGTTTACTGCTAAAAACGATGGATTCTCAATACCCTTAGTACCCTCTAGAATCTTCATTTCCCCTGATGAAGGACTAAGTGAGCATAGTAGAATAGCTTCCTCACCTTCAGGGTTATACGTTCCCACATAAAACAATACTTCATTAGGCCGTTCCATAGTAGCGACTCCTTTGTTTGTATATAGTGTATTTACTTCTTAATTACCCTTTACTAATAGCAGCTTACGCAGTATTTCATAATATTTTTTCACTATAGCATGTTTATAGTTGTAATACATTATCGAACGCGTATTTTAAGGCCATTTCCTAACTATCCCGGAACATGTAAGTTTTTACAAGTGGTTTAAACATGATTGGCAAGGTTAATAGTAGACATCGAAAACAACAAAACGAAGGAGTTGAAGTAACATGAGTTTCTTATGGATGTTAATTGTTGGTGGGATTATTGGTTGGTTAGCGGGTCTGGTTATGGGCAGAGATATTCCAGGCGGGGTTATTGGTAACATTATCGCTGGTATTATCGGTTCATGGCTCGGCGGCGTGCTTCTGGGAAGCTGGGGACCTAAAGTAAGTGATTTCTACTTCTTCCCTTCTTTGATCGGTGCGATTGTCCTGATCTTTATCGTCAGCCTTATTCTTCGCTCGACAAGTGGACGTAGCCGTTCATAAGCTTAGGCTGAACCAATAACTATTGGACTACTTATATTATTAAAAATAGCAGGTCAAGGTTAACTACCTTGACCTGCTATTTGGTGTTTTCGGCCCCTTTCTACTTAAAGTAGTATGCAGTGCTTTTTATGGAGCTACTACCTCCATACAGCGGCTACACTTCAATGTTCTGCCATCGTTTTTCTGTTATAATGAAGATACAAGTGACTCAAATCATAGAGAGGTCGTGAATCATGGGTAGCATCAACCCCTCACTCCTACATATCGGCTCCACTATAGGGACCTTGCTCATGGCGCTAATGGTTATTTTTATTCGGCTAAAAGCTAGCGCACGTCCGGTTACCATTCGAAAAATATGGATTCCACCTCTCGGGATGTCGACTGGCTTTGCCATGTTCGTTGTACCTGAAGTTAGGTTCCCTTGGTGGTGGGCAGCGCTCGCCTTTCTAATTGGCTGGTTCATCTTTGCGTATCCTCTAATACGCAGCACAAACTTCGAACAACGGGATGGACAAATTTATGCTCAGCGTTCAAAGAGCTTTGCTTTCATTCTGCTCGGCCTCCTTTTAGTTCGCACCTTACTCCATGAATTTATTAATAGTTATGTTAGTATCCCTCAGTCCGGTGGATTATTCTTCATCTTGGCCTTCGGAATGATTCTTCATTGGAGATTCTTTATGTACAAACGCTATAAAGCTATCACCTCCTCGGAGGCACAGTCCCTACAGTCATAAGTATATATTGATATTCTAAGAAGCCATCTCAATTCATACGATTGAGATGGCTTCTTACGCGGATGAATACCTTAAAGTAAACAACATTTTTTTATGTCCGATGTTAGGTAACTTCTGGAGGGATACGTTAAAATATATGCATACTAACAATAGAAAGCGAGGTCAAGGCAATTGAAAAGCAAATCAAGAAAAGTTGCCATCGTCGGTGCCGGAATGGTCGGTTCCAGCTGCGCCTACTCCATGGTTAATCAGGCCATTTGCGACGAGATCATGATGATCGACCGCACCTATGACCGCGCTATGGCACAAGCACTTGATCTCTCACACTGCATGGATTTCACAAGCACACGCACCAAGGTGTATGCCGGAACCCATAGCGACTGCGCAGGAATGGATGTAGTTATCTTAACCGCTGGCGCTAATCCAAAGGCTGGTCAGACAAGACTTGACGTCCTGGAAGCCTCTGCAGTTATTACTAGAGAAATTATTACCAACATTATGGCTGGGGGATTCGATGGAATATTCGTAGTCGCCGCTAATCCGGTCGATATTGTCACCTATATGGTATGGAAAATATCAGGGCTTCCTCGCCATAGAATTATTGGTACAGGAACCTCCATTGACTCCTCGCGCCTTAAGACACTACTGTCTGATGTGTTCTCCATAGATCCACGCAGCGTTAACGGCTACGCACTTGGAGAACATGGTGAATCCCAGTTTGTAGCTTGGTCACATGTGACGATTGGCGGCAAGCCCATCCTGCAAATTATGGATCAGCATCGTGAACGCTTCCACCATCTGGATCTGGAGGACATCTCCCGCAAGACCAAAGATGCGGGCTGGGAGATATTCACCAAAAAAGGCTCCACACATTTCGGTATTGGCAGCGCACTGGCTTACATTACTCGTTCCATTCTGAATGATGAGCATAAGATCATTGCCGTATCCGCAATTCTGGATGGAGAGTACGGGCAAAGTGGTATATGTATCGGCGTACCTGCCATTATTGGCAACACTGGAATTCAAGAACTACTGGAGCTTAACCTAAACACCGAAGAAGCGGAGAAATTCAACGCCTCCTGCAGCATTGTTCGCTCAGGCATTGAGAGCCTACATTTGGAAGACAGCATTTAATCTCCTGCAAACGGAAAAATCGCTCTTTAGGGATCGGTAGATAACACCAATACCCTAAAGAGCGATTTTTTTATCCTTGATCTTTAACCTTTAATGCTCGGATACTGTTCAGTACAGCCAGCACGGTTACCCCAACATCAGAGAAGACAGCCTCCCACATCGTGGCAATCCCAAATGCGCCGAGAATAAGAAATATAGCTTTAACACCTAAAGCGAAAATAATATTTTGCCATACGATCATCCGTGTACGCTTGGCAATTCCGATAGCAACAGGAATCTTCGAAGGCTCATCCGTCATAATTACAATATCTGCCGCTTCAATCGCAGCATCGGAGCCCAGTCCGCCCATTGCGATCCCAACATCTGCTCTAGCTAGTACTGGGGTATCGTTAATTCCATCACCGACAAAAATAATTTTCTCGCGATGTGACTTTTCACGATCCAGCTTCTCGATGGCCTCTACCTTATGCTGCGGCAAAAGCTCCGCGTGTACCTCATCTACACCTAACCGCTTCCCAACATCTTCAGCTACAGAAGAAGCATCGCCAGTTAACATCACCGTTTTACGGATGCCAAGCTTCTTGAGGCTCTGAATAGCCTGCTGCGAGTCCTCCTTCACTTCATCAGCAATCACCAGGTAACCCCCATACTGATGATCCACCGCGATGTGAACAACTGTACCACTCTGCTCTGGCACCTCATAAGCTATGCCCTCTCGCTCCATCAGACGCGCGTTACCTGCAAGTACAGTCTTGCCTTCAATCGAAACCTCGATCCCATGACCGGAAATTTCATTGTAATTCGAGATCGCTTCCTTAGAAATCTGTTCTCCATAAGCCGCCCTAATCGATTCGGCAATCGGATGGTTCGAATGGCTCTCCGCATAAGCAGCTGTCTGCAGCAATTCATCCTTAGATTTGCCACCTGACGGATAAATTCCTGTAACCTTAAATTGCCCCTTAGTCAATGTTCCGGTCTTATCAAAGACAACTACTTTCACATCATTCAATGCTTCAAGATAGTTGCTTCCTTTAATCAGAATCCCACTGCGTGAAGCTGCACCAATCCCTCCGAAGAAACCAAGTGGAATCGAGACCACAAGCGCACATGGGCAGGAGATCACTAGAAAGACAAGCGCCCGGTAAATCCAATCTGAAAAGGTCGCCCCGCTAATCACTAGTGGAGGAATGACAGCTAGCAGTACTGCTGTGATCACTACTACAGGGGTGTAAGCCCGTGCAAATTTAGTAATAAAGTTCTCCGTTTTGGCCTTGTTGCTCGAAGCATTCTGCACTAGCTCCAGAATTTTGGATACCGCTGATTCTCCAAAGGTCTGAGTGACTTGCATCGTAATAACACCGTTCCGGTTAATAAACCCACTTAATACCGTACTTCCTGGTCCAGCCGAACGCGGCACAGATTCCCCGGTAAGTGCTGATGTATCCATCATAGCGTTACCCTCAAGGATCGTTCCGTCCAGAGGTACCTTCTCACCCGGTTTCACAACAATCAAATCTCCGATCGCTACTTCCTCGGGAGAGACTTTTTTCAGATCATTTCCAAGCTTAAGATAAGCAAATTCAGGACGGATATCCATAAGTGCTGTGATAGATCGGCGTGAGCGGTTTACTGCTAGACCTTGGAACAGCTCGCCGATTTGGTAAAAGAGCATAACCGCTACGCCCTCTGGATACTCACCAATCGCAAAAGCACCGATGGTTGCAAGAGCCATCAAGAAATTCTCATCAAACACCTGACCCCGGATAATGTTTTTAACCGCCTGCCAGACAACTTCACTGCCCACGATGAGATAGGCTGCTAAGAAAATCAGCAGTTCTACTACACCCTCTACCGGTAAGAATATTCCGGCAAGCGCAAGTATCCCACCGCCACCTAACCGCAGTAGAATCTTACGGGTATCACCTACTCCATGCTCGTGGCTGTGGCCATGGCTGTGACCATCCGCATCATCATGCTTATGTCCGTCTGCAGTCTGATGATCATGTTCATGGCCATGTTTGTGATCCTCCCCATGCTTGTGACTACTGTTATTCTGCAGCTTGCGACTGCCCTGAGCCTTCTCTCTTACATTTACATGGGGCTCAAGTGCCTTCACCGTTTTCTTTGCTTCTACAATCGCCGATTCCTCATAACCTGCGGCGGTTTCCATCGTCATTGTCTTCGTAACAAAATTAACGGAACAAGACGATACGCCCTTGATTTTACTCACTTTATCTTCAATTTTCCTTGCGCAATTGGCGCAATCTAAGCCTTCTAATTCCCACTGACGTTTTACTTTTCCTTGCATCGTATCCATACGGCACATCTCCTCAAATAAAAACCATATATGAGCACTTGTTCATATGTTTTCTTATTGCTATTATATTCCCTTTATTTTTGAAGGTCAATACGGGATATACACCATTTTTCTCCGCTCCCATAAAAATTAAATAAATTGACCTTTTCGTGAAAATATGGTAAATCATGTATGATTGCATCCGAGATGGATTGGCAACTAAATTACACAGAAGGAAGGATGAATATAGACCATGTCAAAGCTAGCCAAGACGTCTTCTTTTTCACAGAAACACCCTGTTTGGACCGTTGTTATTATTGAGGTGCTGTTACTTTTAGCGGTATCTGCCGCCGGAACTTACGCTACAATCAAAGAGCTTTCGTATACCGCCCCTGTACTGATCTCCTTTATTCCAATCGCACTTGTACTGATCATCTACTTCACGGTTAAGAACAAATGGAGTGATCTTGGCTTCCGTCCTCTGAATACCATTTCCTCTGGGAGGTGGATCTATTATGCACCGCTAGCTGTCGTCCTGATCACCATATCCTTTAAAGGTTTTCGTGAGATCAGTACGTCTGAGGTGTTGTTCTTTATCTTCTTCACCCTGCTTGTAGCCTTTGTAGAAGAAAGTATTTACCGCGGATTGATTTTCAAGACTTTACTCACTAAGGGCGCTAAAACGGCTGTGGTTACTTCAAGCATACTCTTCTCTATTACCCACTTACTTAATGCTTTATCCGGTACAGACATGACGCAAATCCTCCTACAGCTCGTATATTCTGTTCTGATCGGTTTTGTGCTTTCTTTGTTGATGCTGAAAAATAATAATATTCTACCGCTGATATTGTTTCATTTTGTACATAATCTGATTCAGTTTGTTGGTAACGATAATACAAGCGAATATATGGGGATCGATCTATTCATTCTTCTCGTACTCGCTGTGCATTGTCTCTGGCTGGCTCTATCCTTTAGAAAACCAACCGTATCGAGCAACCTAAATCAATCTAGTTAACAAACTAAACCCTTGCTTCACGATATCTATAAGAAAAGGGAATCCCGTCAGCCATTACATGGCTTTTGAGATTCCCTTTTTTGATGTAAAAAAATACTTAATACCCAGCTATTCGTGACGGACATGCTCATGGGTCTGCAGAAAAATCTGCTCTACATGCGCATCGTTGAGCGAATAGAATACCGTCTTTCCTTCTTTACGACGCTTCACAATTCGTAAATTCCGTAAATAACGGAGCTGATGGGAGATCGCAGATTGTCCCATATCAAGGATCACGGACAAATCGTGTACACATAATTCTTGCTGGGACAAAGCGTAAATGAGCCTCACTCGTGTGGGATCACCCAACGCTTTGAACATCTCTGCCATTTTATCCGTTATTTCTCGGTCAGGCAAAATCAATGCAATGGATTCCGGTTCAAGCTCCGAACCCTTGCATGTGTTATCGCAATCTTCTAATGCCGTTGGCTCCATGCTATCGCCTCCTCCACCAGCTAGTCAGCTTTGCTGATTGTGTTCCTCAATTATATGAAAACCAGCTCTGGATGTCCATCGAGAAGGCGTTTATAAGAATCGCTGTAAATCAGACCGCTTTACGATAAAAGGAGAGTAGTCCTGCCGCAAAAAACACAATAAAACTACCGCCCACTACTATCATCAGCGTTTCGAACGGTAAATTAAAAGCACCAAACGTGTCATCACCATACGGCATCATAGCCAACATCGGCTGTACCCAAGGATAATAGGGGCCATAGGTTGAAGAATTGGCGATCAGCATATTAGGAATGGTCAGACTCACATTAAGCGCCAGCGGTGCGCCAAAACTGCTCCAGCCTTGAGAGATTGCCAGCTGCAGTGCAGCGAGTGGCAGACAGGCAATAAAGCCGCCAAATACCGAGCTTAGTAGCAGCGACCAGGGAATTGATCCTGGAACATCTCGGAATAAGCCCATCCCTAGTACCATCACCAGAAACGTTAGTTGAACCGCAGCCAGCAATCCGATAATCATCACATATTTTGAGAGGTACACTGATAACCGAGTCACAGGCAGAGACAGCAGCATCTTCCAGCCCCCGTCATGATGCTCATAACGACAGATCAGCGCTGCAAAAATACCCGAGAGCACAGGTAGAAACAGCAAGGCATGCATCATGGACATCACATTTAACAGCAGTTCCCAACTCATCTTCTCCCCTTGATTATCTGCCAATGCCCCGGGAAGTAATGCTAAAATCGGGCTGCCTATAACTAAAATCCAGACATATGATTTAGACATTTTTAATCGTTCTGCCGACAACACTCTCCAAAATGTATTCATCGTTAATCCACATCCTTTCGTGCGAAGTGCAGTGCACCCGGCAAAAGAATCAGCAGCCCCAGCAGCAACCCTGCACCGCTAAATAAGAGACGATGCGAAGATTCCCAAGCCATATATGGCCATGTTAAAGGGACCCACTCCGAAAGTAACATGGAGAAGATAGACACCAGAGATAAGGTTATTCCAAGAGCAACTGGCAATGTCTGATTACGGTTAGCCAGAGAAAGCCACAGTTGCAAAGCGATAACCGGCAACGCTGCAATAAAGGACATAAAGCCAATTCGTAATACATCCAAATATGGTATCAGTTCGACCTTGAAGCCTAAAACAAGCCCTAAACCAACTGTACCCACCGAGAGCAGCAAACAAGAAACCGCCACTAGCGCCAAACATAATACCAGCTTAGCCATAAATACTGAAGTACGTGAGATAGGTAGCGCCAAGAGCTGCTTCCACGAGCTCATCTGATGTTCTACATTTGCAATCAACGAGCATACTAAGGTCCCTCCGAGAAAAAGAGCAATGGGCACAAAGGCAGCCACATTGTTCAGAAGCCCACCCCATAGATCCGCGCCATACTGCTCACGAAGATAGTCATAACGAAGGCCGAAGTTTAGGCCTTGCATGGCTACAAGTCCAAGCGGTCCAAGAAACACTAGAAACCAGAGTCCCTTGCCACGGATTTTGAGCCAATCCGCCGACAGTGCACGCCACATCATGATTCCTCTCCTCCTACAACCCGCAGGAAGAAGTCCTCAAGTGATTGTCTCCGCTCCTCTACACGATAAATAGCATGCCCGTTCTCTACCAAGGCTTTGACTAGCAAGGCAACTCTTGCATCGATCATCCGGGAGAAGACTAGCTTTTGGTCTTGAAGTATCCCTGTGTATCCCCGTTCTTCAGCAAGGCGCAGCGCGGCCTCCGGGTCCGAGACTGCTAACCGCATTTCTCCCCCGGCTTGCCGCTGCAGATTCGTTATACTATCTTGGTATACCATTTGCCCTTGACGAATGATCCCTACGGTATCCGCCATTTGCTCAATTTCACTAAGCAAGTGACTGGATACTACGACAGTAATCCCTTGCTCCTGCGGCAATCGTTTAATCAGTCCGCGAATCTCCTGAATCCCTGACGGGTCAAGTCCGTTCGTCGGCTCATCCAGAATAAGCAGCTCCGGTTCCCCGAGCAAGGCAGCAGCAATACCTAGTCTCTGCTTCATCCCGAGAGAGAACCCTTTCACTGGACGTTTCTCTTCCCCTGTTAAGGAAACAATATCAAGCACCTCAGCAATCCGTGACTTCGGAGCACCAAGAATACGGCGGATGGCTTCAAGATTATCCACAGCGCTTAAGTGCCCGTAATAGGATGGAGATTCGACAAGCGACCCTACCTTCCGCAAAATTTGCAGCTTATGCTTGCGAAGATCCTGGCCGAACACCTCAATCCCTCCTGATGTCGGAGTGATCAGTCCAAGCAGCATACGAATCGTCGTTGTTTTTCCAGCCCCGTTTGGGCCTAGAAAACCATAGATTTCTCCCTTGCGGATATTCAAATTTAAATTTTCTACCGCAGCCCGGCCACGGTATTTTTTTAATAAATCCTTCGTTTCAATCACTGTTTCTTTCATGTTCCTCACCTCGGTAATTAGCATAACGTCCCAAGGTTAAGAACAAGGCGGCACGAAGTTTAAGTTTTGTTTAAATTTCATCCCGTGGATTGAAGATTACAATAGAGGTACCATCTCCTGTACTCTCCATATCCCACTCTAACTCCATATGCTTCATTAACAGATCCACGATGGACAGCCCTAATCCTGCCCCTTTGTAATCGGATGGACTCTGGATACCTCTGCCGTGATCCGTAATCAAAATAACACGTTTCCCATTACGGGACTCCGTAGAAATCCCTACATAAAGACCACTGCTGGCATGACGTACAATATTCTGAAATAGATTATCAAGAATACGGCGGAACCAGACCTCATCCACCATCCAGAACAGCGGTTCAGCCTCCAGGTCAATATCGATCTCGAAGGTCTCTTTTTCCCATACGGGGTACCAAGCAGCAGCACTTTCCCGCAACAAGCGCAAGACATCTTTACGCTCCCGCTTCAAAGTGATCCGTCCGCTGTTGAGAAGATTGTAGGATAAAAGATTCTCAATCAAGACGCTAAGATCTGCTATACGCTTATCCATTAGCTCTAGGGACTGTTGTCCTTTTGGGGTTAAGCTCTCCTTAGTCATTACATGGATGTGGCTGCGGATAACGGTTAGCGGTGTACGTAAATCATGAGATAAGTTGGATACTAGACGCTTACGCAGCTCTTCCTCTTCGATTTCCCTCTTTCGGCTTTCGTCAAGCTTCGCCACCATCGTATTAAAAGCTTCCTCCAGTCTGCCTATCTCATCCAGCTTGCCCGTCATAATAGACTTAGGCATTCTATCCGGTCCCGTAATTGTCATCGCGGTTTGCAGCTGTAGTAGCCGTTTGCGTATTTTTCTAAAGAACAGCAAAGAAACCAGTGCGAACCCTCCAAAAAGTACAAAGAGCACAAAGTAATACAAAGCCCAAGCCCCGACTCCCCCATAAGCGCCTTTGTTGAGCAGCTTGTTTGGAATTTGCATTACCATAAACCCTTTACCCGCATCCACTCGGTCTCCCATGAAGGCGACGATGGCTAAAGGATCACGCTTTGTACTTTCTTTCATAAAATAAATAGCCTCAGCCGCAGTCCACTGCTCCGGAACTCCGCTGCCATGATCCGGATTGCCTTTATCAGGTGTGAGAATCAATCGGGTCATTCCCTGCCCATCTACCCAAAACATAGTAGCCTCAGTGTATTTCCGGCTCAGTTCATCTAACCGCTTATTTATGCCTTCCGAAGAAGCATCTTCCAATTGAAGCGCCTCTTTATGCCACATGGTCTCCAGCGCTGCAACACTCGAATACAAAGAGGTATCTACAGGCGGAGCCCCTTTAGTCACTTCATTAACCATATTGTAGAGAACAAAAGATAACGGCAGAACCACAGGGATAAAAAGCAGTGCAGAAACGATAATAAGCAAATATCCCGACAGCAAAGAGGAGTTGCGCTGCTTACGAATGCGCCCTAACCCCCTCATGCTCTTACCCGATATCCAATCCCCCGGACAGTTTCTATAATTTCCGGATTGCCCGGATCAAGTTCTAACTTTTCGCGCAAATATCGTATATGTACCATCAAAGTTTTATCCCCTTCGAGATAGGCTTCTCCCCAGACGGCTTCATAAATCTGCTCCTTCGTCATAATCTGGCCGAGATGACGCAGCAAATAAGAAAAAATCTGAAATTGCTTACCCGTAAGCATGACTTCTTCCTGAGTCTGAGCATTTATTACTCGGTTATCTCCTTCATATACGATTAGGTGCTTAAGCGTGAGCGAATCCTGAACAGATGCCCCTTTCCGCCTGAGCAGCACTTCAATTCTGGCTGCTAATTCATCCGGATGAAAAGGCTTCGTCAAATAATCATCCGCGAATTCAAGCCCCTGCAGTTTATCATCAATGGAAGTTCGTGCGGAGAGCATCAAGATCGGAAGCTTAGGGTACGCCCGCTTCAATCGTTGTCCGACAGTAAAGCCATCCAGGCCCGGAAGCATTACATCCAGAATGGCCAATTGACAAGGCGAAGCTTCCTCCGTCGCTCCCTCCCCGCTCCGCAGCCAACGCACACTATAACCACGCTCACTTAAATCCGCAGACACGACGCTGCCGATTTCATGATCATCTTCAATATATAACAGAGTAACGGTCATGTATTTTAAGTCCTCCCCTGAGAAATTACGTAAAAAGTTGAAGTCATTATAACATGTTTTAACAGGACACTCAGGGACTTATCTTTTAAAAAAAGCCCTCCTAAACCCGTGGGGGATAGGAAGGCTCTCGGAAACGATTTTAAATTGGTTTAGGGAGTCCACACGCCGTGCTCTTTATTACTGCCAACATACTCAATACGCGTTGGAGTAAGTTCAAGAATCACATAATTAGGATCATCGGGTCCTGTAAACCATGGCTCCAGCTCTTTGTTCCATACCTTTGTGCGCAGCCCTTCATCCTTAGAAACGGCAGCGGTGGCTTCAATCTCCAGCACATCTTTGCTTCCGCCTGACTCATATCCAAGCAGCAAAAAGGCGTTCGGATTATTCGATAATTCCTCCACCTTATGAGTTTTGCGATTCGTAGCTAAATAAATCTTCAAACCCTCATGGAAAATAGCCATATAACGTACTTTCGGCTTATTTCCTTCTTCGATCGTACCAAAGGAACCGAACTTGTTGGCACCCAATGCTTTAATAATGAGTTGCTCCAGTTGTTTGTTATCCATTACGTAAATCTCTCCCTTCAAGCATGTAAACAAAAGTTTATATATCCAAGCTCACCGTTTGGATTTATCATAACAATGGTGCTTATTATAATGTACCCTTCAGGTTCACATTGAATCCGACCTTACTCCATAAACTACATTCAATATAAGGGGCTTACTTCGTGAAAAAACTGATTTGGATCGGCTGTCTTTCCTACTTTGTCATTGGACTTGCTCATGTCGTACTGGGATCTATTCTTCCCGTTCTGTTACAGCATTATGACCAAAATTACAGTGCCGGCGGGCAATTAATCTTTAGTCAATTCGCTGGTTTTCTGGCTGGTGTGCTTGTCTCTCCCCTACTCAATCGCCGTTTTGGCAAACGAGGAGGCATCATTATCGCCACCGCTCTTCTCCTGACTGCTGAAATTGCATATGCTTTTCTGCCACCTTGGGGATGGATGTATGTCATTGCTGTTGCGGCTGGCTTTGGTTTCGGTATGATCGAAGCCGTCATCGGCACCATCATTATCGGAGCTGTGACAGAAGGAACCGCGATCGCGATGAGCCGACTTGAAGTCCTTTTTGGGGTAGGGGCACTCCTAATGCCTCTTATCGCCAGTCCGCTCATTGCTACCGGAGCATGGAGATTGACATTTCTAATTGTCGCTTGCTTCTCATTACTTTCCCTCATTCTCTGGGGAAGAGGCCATTTCGGGAATCTGCAACGTATACTAGACGAGCGAGCACCTCGCAAAGTCTCAGCATCCCCGCATTCCTCGCAGTCCAGCACACAGCTTCCGTATAAAGGGAAACAATGGATTCTGCTGGGTATCTTCATTCTTTTCTTCTTTCTCTATGTAGGTACGGAGATGAGTCTGGTCAACTTTATGCCCGCCATCTTTATCGCCAAGCTAGGAATGACAGAATCTGCGGCGGCGCTGACAGTCACTTTCTTTTGGCTAGCTATGTCTACGGGAAGATTGTTTGCTGGAGTGATTGCAGAGAAAATTTCTTACCGTGTATACATTTTATGTAGCTGTTTACTGACCTTGTTACTGTTGGCTCTTTTTCCGTTCACAGAAAATCGATTAGCTGCATTCATCGTAATTATGCTACTTGGGCTATTTATGTCCGGTATTTTCTCCATAGCTTTAGTCTTCTCCAGCAAGATGCTGCCAGGAGCCGAAGAATCAACACCCAGCATAATGATCGCTGCTGGAGGTGTCGGTGGAGCTCTGCTGCCCCTATTTATGGGCTGGTCTATGGACCATTTAAAAGTAGCACAAACTGCTGGGGTACTTGCCAGCTTTGCCGCCTTCCTGTTTTTGCTGAGCATTGCCGCATGGAGATTCCAATCCAGGCAAGCAGTACAAAGAAAGAGTTCCAGTATTTAGAATGTTAGCATGGTATCAACCTAATCTTTTTAGGGTAATGTCATCTATAAGCATATTCTGAGCACAAGGATGGACGATGAATGGATAAGCTTTCAACTGAACCTTTATTACATACTGCGCTTATGCAGTTTATTTTTCCCTTTTCAATAAAAAAGGGTGATTCTAAGAAGCTCATCCAACAATTGCAGGATGATGGCTTCACACGTTTTTTTCTGGATAATAAAGAGCTAGAAAATGCCTATTACGGAGAAGGCTACTGTGTTTCCCATGAACGGCTGGAGCGTACCTATTTACCGTTTGCTGCACACATTCTTTTTCCACGCAAGAAGGATGTGGACTCTTTCCGCCGCTTTTCCAGAGTCAATGATCTGGACTGTATCCTAGAGATTCCTCAGCAGTCTATATTTTTTAAAATTCTCTCGACGGATATATTCATATGTCCTTTTCAGCTTGGATTTGTGACCATGCGTGTCCAGCTTGAGGGGGATTCGATTCCCTTTAGTATTGCACTGGAATTCGCGGACCGCTTCCGGACGCTTGAGAATACCTTCGCACAGGATGATTACACCTATATCCATTGCGGAGAACAGACCTATGAGATGGTAGAGGATTTTGTCTTCCGAAATCTGGTGGATGGACTGGAGCCTTTTCTGGATCACTCGGATATCAATGGGGCTTATTTCGAAACCCTTCCCTTTTTCGTAGATGAAAGAATGCAGGTGCAAGCCTTTTATGGCTTTCAGAATGAAGGAGATTCTGATGAGATTAGTGTAAATATCCGCTATCGCGCCTCTCAGCTTGATGGAATTGATCTGAACGGCAAGCCCTATGCCAGTGCCAGCGATCCAGCGTATATTGCGAATTATTGTCATGAGCATTCCTATAATCGATGGGGCCCAGACACGTATTATATGATGAATGAGCAGACCTTTTGCTGCCTTACCCGAGCTGAACCAAAGATCGCCATTAGCCTGGCCGACCAGATGTACGGGCAATACTATTACGGATTTCTACTCAATATTTTCCACAAAATCGTTCTGCTAAAGCTGGCAAATATGCATTCCCGACTACGCATAAACCACGATTATGATGAGATCGATAATTTAATCTACTCGATTAATAAATTCTCGGCAAAGTTTTATTTCTTAGAGCTAATCTCACAGTCGCAAGGACGGGAGATTTTTCTTCAGCTGCGTAAAGTATACGGGAACGACGCTCTATTCGAGGAAGTAAAAGAAACCTTGACTGACCTGTTTCAGTATCAAGATAAATTCCAGTCGAAGCGCCGGGATAATCTGCTGATGATCCTCACTGTATTTACGGTGGTAAGTGGGATTTATGGCATGAATCAAGTCATTGACGATCTGGATGGAAAGATTCAGTGGAGTAAAATGGTTAGCTATTCCCCCTTTGAGTTTCTTGCTCTCTTCGTGATAATGAGCGGGATAATGATCAGTGTTGTCCTTACACTAGGTGCTCTGGTTACTGAGCTTAAGCGGCGTCATCGCAAGAAACATAAAGATCTGGATGAATGAAAACGGACTAAGAGATTTGAAAAATTTAGGATCATGCTACTAGACATTCCGAGAACAGCCGTCTATAATACAGCGTATGCAAGAAATATAAGCTATAAAGCATAGGTGCAAAACCTAAACTTTCTTATATTTCAAGTGGAAATACCCGTTAACTTCATAGAACCAGGGGTGCTGGAATTGGCCGGCTGAGATTGTATCCCACAAGATACTGACCCTTATACCTGATCTGGATAATGCCAGCGTAGGAATTGCCAATTGGTTTTGGTCCCTGTGACCTTCACTAACCTTGCGCCAAGCCAGCGTCCCGATCACTCGGGGCGCTTTTTTTGTGTAGATCACAAAAGATGTAGAAGAAATGTACATACTACACTTTATGGTTCATGTTGGATGACGGGATCTGGCAACCTTAAAGGAGAGAAGAAGACATGCATGTCAAAAAAGCACTCATGCTTAGCCTCATCTGTATGCTCATTCTTGCGATTGCCGGATGCGGCAGCAACAACGGGAATACAGCCGGAAACAAAGGGACTGCTGCGAAATCGAATGCAGCGACCGGATCAAATGCTCCAAAAGAGCTTACCAAAGTTAAGGTTGCACTGGACTGGACACCGAATACGAATCATACCGGTCTTTACGTAGCCAAGGATCTTGGTTATTACGCGGAAGAAGGTCTGGATGTAGAAATCGTTCAACCTGGCGCAGCAGGCTCCGATACCATGGTTACTTCTGGGGAAGCTGCTTTTGGGATCAGCGCTCAGGAAGGATTGACTCTAGCTCGTCTACAAGGCGTTCCCCTTGTCTCGATTGCAGCCATTATTCAACATAATACGTCGGGATTCGCCGCTCCAGTGGATCGCAATATTAAATCGCCAAAAGATTTTGAGGGTAAAACTTACGGAGGCTGGGGCTCTCCCGCCGAGGAAGCAGCCATGAAGGCGATCATGGACCCTGTTGGTGGCGATGTGAAAAAGGTGAAGCTAATTAGTATTGGTGAAGCTGACTATTTTACCGCAGTCAAACGTGACATTGATTTCGCTTGGATCTTCTACGCTTGGACCGGTATTGAAGCCGAACTGCGTGGAGAGCCTCTGGATATGCTGTACTTGAAGGATTATGCGCCTCAGCTCGATTATTACACCCCTGTGCTGACCACGAGCGAGAAGCAGATTTCTGAGAATCCAGATTTGGTGAAGGCTTTCCTGAAAGCCACATCGAAGGGTTATCAATATGCGATTGATCATCCAGAAGAGGCTGCCGCTACATTATCCAAAGCTGTGCCTGACCTTGATGCCGAGCTTGTCCTAGCCAGCCAAAAATGGCTTAGCCCGAAATATAAAGACGACGCCCCCCGCTGGGGAGAGCAAAAAACCGAGGTCTGGCAGAATTACGGCGACTGGATGTATGATTTGAAGCTGCTGGACAAACCGCTGGATGCAGCTAGTGCATTCACGAATGATTTTTTACCGGCGGAGTAGACCGGACTTCCCAAGTTCGTTCAAGATTCGATGTCGAATCCGCTCCCTGTATCACTTCGTTATCATAGTTGGCTTTT
Source organism: Paenibacillus sp. VTT E-133280 (assembly GCF_002264385.1). NCBI lineage: Bacteria > Bacillati > Bacillota > Bacilli > Caryophanales > Paenibacillaceae > Paenibacillus > Paenibacillus sp. VTT E-133280. The sequence goes on along the minus strand of NZ_NFUX01000012.1, from coordinate 92,735 downwards.
TGAACTTACCTATACAAATTGAGAGGATTGATTATTGTGGCTAACACATTGCTCAGCATTCAAGTAATTCCTAAGACTCCAAACAATGAGGATTCCATCCCATACGTCGATAAAGCAATTGAAGTTATTCAAAAATCCGGCGTTAAACATCAGGTGAACCCGCTGGAAACCACGATGGAAGGTGAACTTAGCGAGCTGCTTGAGGTTGTTCGTCAAATGCAGGAGGCGCTGATCGAAGCTGGTAGTCCAAGCGTGATCTCACAGATCAAAATTGCTCATAACCCTAACGGAATCAGCATGGATAAATTGACGGAGAAATATCGGCCGTGAGATCGACCTGGAAGCTAATATGGCCGCCCCTTGTGGCGGTCGTCTTCTTTTTAACCGTATGGCAGTTATCTGTTTCTCTATTCCATATCGAATCCTGGATTCTGCCGAGTCCTGCTGATATTGCCCGCGAATCCACCAGTAATGCTTCTGGTCTCTGGGCTCATACGATGGCTACGCTCCGACTCACATTAATCGGTTTTCCTATTGGTACAGGTGTAGGCCTGATCGTCGCTCTACTTTTGCATCTTTTGCCTTGGGCTAGACGCGCTTTTTATCCACTAATTATTCTGAGTCAAAATGTTCCCTCTATCGCACTCGGACCACTGCTTATCATCTGGTTTGGCTTTGGTCTTTTGCCCAAAATCGTACTGATTACACTGGTATGCTTCTTCCCGGTAGCTGTCGCTGCAATGGGCGGCTTGTCTCAAAGTGATCAGGTCATGATGAATTATATGAAAATGGCGGGCGCAAGCAAGTGGCAAATCTTCACCAAGCTGGAGCTTCCGTCTTCTATACCGGCACTATTTTCCGGTGTGAAAATATCAGCTACCTATGCGGTTATGGGAGCCGTGGTCGCTGAATGGATTGGCGCGGATAAAGGGATTGGCTACTATATGCTCCTGCAAAAATCGGCTTACCGTACGGATCGGATGTTTGTCGCTATTGTTATTATTGTGCTCCTTAGTCTTGTACTTTTTGCGATTATCGCCTTGCTCGAAAAATGGTTAGTTCGCTGGAAACCGCGCCGTAACTCATAGAAAGGAAGATGCCTGTATGTCTCAAGCGACGCAAATAGGGCAAAGAACAACTGAAATCATAAGCTCTCCTGAAGCTCATACTGCACCACCTGCTCTAGAAGTAAGCGGCATCTCCAAGTCCTTCACCCATCGCCGCCGCGAGACGAACGTGCTGAACAACGTCTCTCTTAAGGTAGAGCAGCAAGAGTTCGTTTCGATCGTCGGTCCTTCCGGCTGCGGAAAAAGCACCTTATTCCATATGATCGGCGGACTAGTGAAGCCTGATGCAGGAACGATCCTCATGAACGGCAAGGTCGTTACAGGTCAACGTGGTGAAATCAGTTATATGCCGCAGCAGCCCGCGCTTTTCCCTTGGCGTACGATTGAGGATAATGTGCTGCTCGCCGGGGAAATCAAAGGTGCTCTGCAGGATGGAGCTCGTGAAGAAGCGCGCCAGTGGCTCGAAAAGGTTGGCTTGAGCGGGTTTGAACAGGCTTACCCGCATATGCTGTCTGGGGGGATGCAGCAGCGTGCGGCTTTTCTCAGAGCATTGCTAGCTCCGCAGGAGTTGATGCTGCTCGATGAGCCTTTCAGCGCATTGGATGCCCTAACTCGCAGTGAAATGCAGCGTTGGCTGCTCGAACTGTGGGAGGAGAATCGCCGCTCTGTGCTGTTCATCACCCACAACATCGAAGAAGCGTTGCTGCTCTCGAATCGTATTTATGTATTCTCGGGCCGCCCCGGCTCCATCCTACATACTGTTGACGTGCCATTTCCACGGCCACGCCGCGATGAGATTACGGATTCCCCGGAATTCCTTAAGCTCAAACGCCAGCTGTCACAGTGGATGCGCGAAGAACAGGCTAAGAGCGGGAAGTAGCTTTTTGAATAGAGGTCACTCCACTCACTTTTAACGTGAGATCAAACAAAAAACCGCCCGGGCTTCAATTAGCCCAAGCGGTTCTTTGTTTGATCCAGATTAGCAGTTAAATCTTATTGTGCTTGTACAAACTCAGCAGATTTAATCCCTGCTTGACGGCCGAAAATAATGATTTCTGCTACAGAGTTACCGCCGATCCGGTTTTGACCATGCAATCCACCTGTAACTTCACCAGCCGCATACAGGCCAGGAATAGCAGCGCCGTCTTTATTTAATACCTCTGTATTCGTATTGATCTTCACGCCGCCCATGGTGTAGTGAATCCCTGGGGCGATCTTAATAGCGTAGTAAGGACCAACGGACAAATCGTTGTCCATCCCTGTTGTTCTGCCGAATTCAGCATCGTTCTTGTTCTTTACTGCGCTGTTCCAAGTATCAAGTGTCGCTTTTAGCTTATCGGCTGGAACACCGATTTCTTTCGCCAATGCTTCGATGGTATCCGCTTGGATTACGAAGCCCATTTTGTCATATTGTTCAATTGCTTTCACGCGTGATTTGACGCCGGAATCAAAGACAAGCGTTGCCGCTTTTTCAGGAAGTGCATTGATCGCTTCGGTAACTTTATCACGTGTAGTCAATTCATTTACAAACCGTGTGCCTTCGCTGTTCACGAGGATAGATCCTTCACCGCGAACGGCTTCCCCGATCAGATAAGATTTATCTTGTTGAACTGTTGGGTGAACTTGAATTTGATCCATATCGACAGTAGTTCCGCCAAGTGCCTCGATCATCTTGATGCCGTCGCCTGTACTACCGATTTGGTTAGTCGTAACGTATCCTTCCAGATCAGGTCTAACTTTTGATATCATATCCATGTTGGATCCAAAACCACCTGTTGTTACAACAACTGCCTTCGCTGTAATGGTTTTTTCATCAGCTTGATTAAAGAGTACTTTGACGCCGTTAGCCTTACCGTCTTTTTGAGTAATTTCTTTAACATCCGCGTTCACAAACAGTGGAATTTCTTTTTCTTGTACGTTTCTAACCAATCCTTTGACAAGGTATTGGCCTACCGCAGATCCATCTTCTGGACGGTGGGTGCGTTTTTCGCTCATGCCGCCTGTGATTGTAATATTGTTCAGCTTGATTCCGATCGAATCCAACCAATCGATCGCACTTGCGGAATTGTCAACGAAGAAACGAAGCATCTCTTTATCATTCGTGTCATGACCGCCTTTTAGCGTCTCTTCATAAAACTTATCATTGCTATCTTCAATGCTTTGCTCTTTTTGAAATTTCGTTTGGGAAGCGTTCATCCCTGAGGAGGATTTACTTGTATTCCCACCTGCAACCGGCATTTTTTCTAAAATAACCGGATTCAAGCCCTTAGCCTTAGCTTCCAGTGCAGCAGACATTCCCGCACCACCAGCACCGACAATAACGATATCATAATTATCTTTTAATTGATCCAGTGGTGTGTAACTAGCTTCTGATGCACCTGATACGGCTTCAGCTTTATCATTTTTGGCCGTCTCATTTACCTTACTTTTGTTCTCATTGCCATTACTATTACCTGCGCTGTTGCTATTACTGTTACCGCAGCCTGCGATTACGAGCATGACAGAGAGAATGAGAATGAGAGCAGTACTTGTTGTCTTCTTCATCTTTATAACGCCCCTTTGTGAATGTTTTCACATTTATGATAACGCAAGGATGCTGTTTTGTGAAGGTTTTTTAGTAATTAGTTATACTTACTGTTACATTTTCATGAATATTTTCATTTAAATTTTCATAAAAATTCTTGCTTTCTATATCCGCAACTTACTACTCAAAAAAAGCCACCCTTTTCAGGGCGGCCATCTGCCTTATTTTCTAGTCACTTATGGTATATAAGCAATAACTTCAATTTCTACGAGCCCATCCTTAGGCAGACGTGCTACTTCAACTGCGCTGCGAGCAGGATATGGCTGAGCAAAAAACCTTCCATAAATCTCATTTACCTTAAGAAAATCATTCATATCCTTTAGGAAAACGGTCGTCTTTATTACCTGGTCCATGCTTGTACGCGCCGCTTCCAGTATGGCTTTGACATTCAGCAACGACTGTTCCGTCTGTTCCTCAACCGTAGCAGGAAAAGTCCCACTAACCGGGTCTAGTCCGAGTTGTCCTGAAGTATATAGGACGTTCCCAAGCTTTACAGCTTGAGAATAAGGTCCAATTGCACCTGGTGCATCCGTTGTTATTACAGTTTCTTTATGCATATTTTTCATTTTAAAAGACTCCTTTATCCAACTTGTTCATTAGTTTTACCGTCATATTCCTTTAGCATTTCTGCCTGTTGCTCTGGCGTTAACTTCGCGATACCAAATCCCGTGAAGCCCCATATCGTCGCAAAGATTATTCCTGTCCAACAGAGAACAGCCCAAGGTAAATAGTCTAACGTTGCAACACCCAGCGTTCCCGCCATATAAGCACCTGCAGCTGTCCAAGGCAGAATAGGCTCGGTAATCGCCGCTGAATCCTCGATCGTACGTCCCAAATTCTTCGGATGCAAGCCCCGACGGATATATGCTTCACGCAGCATTTCACCTGGCATTAAGATGGATACCTGACCATTACTTGTAACCCCGATCATCGTAAGACCTGTAACAATGGTTGCTACGATCATTGAACCTGTGGAATGGACGAACTTCAAAAGCTTATTAACAATCAATTCCAAGGATTTCGTCAGAGATATGGTTCCAGCAAACGTGATTGCACAGAAGCAAATGAGAAGTGTACCCATCATGGAGTTCATCCCGCCACGATTTAGGAGACGGGGTACATCTTCAATAATGTTAGCAGAATCAAATCCAGCTACGTGAACCATAGAAATATTAAATCCATTAACAACAGAAGATACGACATCATTCAACGTAAATCCCTGAAATACAAGTGCGTTGGCCATAGCGAACATGGAAGAGATCAGCATGACTGGTATGGTCGGCTTCTTCGTAATAGAACCATACAAGATGATTAATACAGGTACTAATAGCAGCAGATTAAAGTCGTAAATGGTATCTAATGTTCCCATGATCGTTCCAACCTTTTCTGGAACAATAGCACCGGCAGCATCTGTGTTTAGGCCTGTGATAATAAAGACAACGCTTGCAACGATAAACGAAGGAAGTGTGGTATATAGTAAATGTCCAATATGCTCATAAAGATTAACACCTGTTGCTAACGCAGCAATATTCGTTGTGTCTGAAAGCGGTGACAATTTATCGCCAAAATAAGCACCTGCAACAACAGCACCAGCTACTGCTGCTAGGTTCGCATCCATACCCGCGCCAACACCCATAAAGGCGACCCCGATCGTTCCCGCTGACCCCCAAGACGTGCCCGTACAAAGTGAAACGGCAGCTGTCGCAATAAATGCGGTGATAAGCAGAAATTGTGGATTAATGATTTTCAATCCATAATAAATCATCATTGGGATCGTTCCACCAACCATCCATGCCCCAATCATAAAACCAACCATGATCAGAATAAGAATGGCAGGCATCGTTTTCGCGATCTTGCCAGCGATAGATTCTAGTATGTCGTTATAGCTATAACCAAGAATAATCGCGATAATACCAGCAACAACCGCAGAGGTAATGATAAGTGGTTCAGGTGGTAATTCAAACAACACATACCCTAAACTAAGTAACACAATCATTGTAATAATCGGTAATAGTGCTAAGAACATCGTCGGCTGTTTCTTGACTCTTGGTGTTTCTGATTTGGACATGGTTATTCTCCCCCTTGATATGGATCTGAGAAAAGCTACTAATGAGGTCTTTCAAGGTCATTAATCAATTGTTTTTTACTATTTTTACTTTTTTAATGGATAAGCTCGATTCAGCCGTTCAAAAGCTTCCTGCAACAAGGGCCGTGGCGTCGCAATATTTAAGCGAATGAAGCCTTCACCTGATGTCCCAAAACCTGTCCCAAAGCTCACGCTAACCTTCGCATCCGACTCGATCCACTGCTTTAGCTCTGCTTCGTTGGTACTGATTGCCCTACAATCCACCCATAACAGATAGGTTCCTTCTGACTCGATCACGCGAAGTTCAGGCATAGATTCAGCTATATATGCTTTCACCCAAGCGATATTGGCTGTGATATACCCTCGTAATTCTTCCAGCCATTCATCGCATTCCGTATAAGCCACTTCTAATGCAGGTACTGCAAAAAAGGTGGGGTTATGACAGCCCGCTTGCTGTAAACAACGTCTGAATTTCTCCCGCAACTGGTCATTCGGAATCACGATGTTAGCAATTTCAAGGCTTGCAAGATTGAAGGTCTTCCCTGGGGAAGTACAGATAAAGGATCGCTGCTCAGCCTCGGTCGATATCTTCCCGATTATCGTATGCTCATGACCTTCATGGATAAAATCGGCATGAATATCATCCGATACAATATAAGCATCATACTTTGTACACAAGCTAACGATTCGTTCTAGTTCAGCTCGTGTCCATACCCGTCCAACCGGATTATGCGGTGAGATGAGCAGTACAATTTTAACCCCTGCTTGCATCCGCAACTCCATATCAGCAAAATCGATCTCATAACGCCCGTTCACTTCACGAAGTGGACTTTCCACTAATACGCGGTTATTTAGTTCTACCGATTTAGCAACCGGCTGATAGGCTGGCGTATGGATTAACACTTGATCACCGGGTTGAGTGAAGTTCTGAATGATCAGAGAAACCGCTTGCACAATACGAGGGCAAAACACGATCCATTCTTGCGGAACCTCCCAATCGTAAGCTTTTTTAATCCATCCCTGAACTGCCTCATAATAAGGTGGAAAAGGATCGGTATATCCATATATGCCATGCTTCGCCATCTCCGTTACTCGCTCTATCACCTGTGGAGGGGCTTGAAGATCCATATCCGCAACGGAAAGCGCTATCATTTCTCTGCCCAAAACTTGCGCCATACCATCCCATTTCGCGCAATTGGTCCCATATCGGCTAACAACCTTATCAAAATCTATTGTCATCTAGCCCACTTCCTCTCTTGAGAGTATTGTTTATTCTCACTTAATTTTTTGCAAATAACGATAAACGGTTGGCTCAGATATCATCAAGGACTTAGCGACTTGAGAAACTCCACCTTTAAGTAGAAACACACCCTGCTCGTTAAGTACTTTCACAAGTTCAATCTTCTCCTGCGAGGACAATCGCTCAGCCGGGACATTAATTTTACCGAGCACCGAATCAATCATGTGCTGGAGCAGATCATCTACGTTTCCTTGTAAATACTCTTCCGTCTGCTTCTCTACAACCTCTTGTTGTGGTATTAACGGTACTGGTGGAAGTGTTGATCCTCCTTGCAAAATGTTTTGTATCCACTCAGCTGCAACCTCCATATGTGTGACATCAATGTTAATACACATCATACCGACCAATTCGCTGCTGTTTTTAATATAATAAGTAGCGGAGCGAAATACCTGACCTTGCGAACCACGCGCTTTATAGTTAGCAATAAACGGTTGCTCACGGTAGGACTCATCTTTCAACAGCTTAAGCACGAGATCGGTTGAACTATCGCCTACTTTACGCCCACTAATGTATCCGTTCTCAATAAAAATAATTGAACGCTCTGGATTGCTTATATCATGAATAACAACCTCACATTTTGAACCTATAATTGAAGCAATAAAAGAAGCGATTGGAAAATAGGACTCTAGACAGCTGCGATCTTCTATCATGTGAGCATTTCACTCCTTTCGTTTTGCGTCTAATTTATTTTGATAATAATTTATTATCTTGATAATATTTTATTACAACATTCTTAAAAAAGCAATCAGTAATATATTGGAATTGTTCCAGCCAATATTTTCTCTTAAATACTTAGGGTATATTTCCTGTAAGCGACCACAAAAAAAAGTCCTTCACTACTTCTGCAAATTGCAGAAATCGTGAAAGACTATCTATTTACTGCTATACCTCATCTCCTTATCATTGCTCGATACACGAATTTAGGAAGAACTGCTTGTCTGCGCCAGCGCGACTTTTGTCCTTTGGCTACAGGGGCAAATAACAGCCGATGCAGCCACTCCAAATTGAGTTTCTTCCATATTGCAGGGGCTGGAGTCACTTTTCCCGCTATAACATCCAAGCTTCCCCCGACACCAAAAACAACCTTAACCTGAGAAAGCGCCTGTTTATGCTTATAAACCCACTTGTCAGAGTATGGAGCCCCCATCGCGACAATCAGGAAATCTGGCTGTGCGTGCTGAATCTCTGCCACAATAGCCGGTTCCTCTTCTTTAGTAATAAAACCATTATGTCTTCCGGCAATTTTCACATTCGGATATAGCTCTGTAATCTTTTCAACCGCTTTACAGCTGGTATACTCATCCGTGCCTAAGAAATAAAAGCTCCAGCCCAGCTTATTCCCTTGTACGAGCAACTCAAGAAGTAGTTCATACCCCGTAACTCGTTCAGTTATAGGGTCACCTTTTCTTCTCGACGCCAGCACAATGCCAATCCCATCAGGAGTAATCAGATCTGCCTCATGGAGTATGGTTCGAAGCAGCTCGTCCGATTGACTTGTTATCGTAATTTCCGGGTTCGCCGTAATCAAATGAAATAGCTTCGGTTCTCCGGCTTGAATATGTTTTGTTAGATGAAGTCTTGTCTCGTGTAGTGTTAATTTTGAAAAAGGAACGCCTAATATAGAGACTGTCCCAGCCATTTAATCACCTCTTACTGAAAAGTTCATTCCAGTATACCTTACCGTAATCCATAAGGATAGTCGCATCATTACCCCGTTCACTCCTTCATAAACTTCCACCACTCTATTAACCAAGGTTCATCGATCCCCCGCAGGCGGAATTCCTCCAAAAGTATCTTTCGAAATTGTTTTTCCATTTTGACAAAATTATTGTCCTCCTGGTACATGGGAGCAAAGGATTCATCCTCCCTAAGATAACTCCAAAAATCGCCTGCACACTCCAAAATCTTTCGACCTACGACCGTTTGCTGCGCTACGGGAACAAGCCATTTGTCATAAGGATAAGGATAACCTTCAATAGTGATTGCACAGCGTAAAGCCTCTTTATAAAGGGAAACCGCTAAGAACAAGATGGGAAAGGCGTCGCCACGAACTACAGGATGATCTAGACTTCTGGCATAGCTTCTTAGCTGTATATATGAATTCTTACGAAATTTCATTAGCACTTCAGGCTGGAGTGGAACATAGGAATGAAAAAGTGACTTCAGATCCAGCAGATCGTAGCAAATATAGGATACTGATGCATTCCACAGCCATTTCATATCCCCGCTCATTAAAGCTTCTTTGATATCAGATATTTTATGGAGTGTATAATGCCCTGTCTTCCCACTCGGAAGCCTTAAATCCATAAAAAAACTACTGTACTCCGGAATCAGCCCTGCTTCCTCGAACCGATGATTAATACGGTTGTAAGACTCATCCTCACAAATAATGATTATATCTACATCCGACTGCCCATCTACCACCCCGAGTGCGGTCGATCCATCAAGGATAATGCTTACCCTCTGACGAACTTCTTGCAATAACGGATGATTTAGGATCTCTTGCGTAATGTATTTTCCAATCTCCTCTAGTAATTCGCTATGAAGTTGTAACTTATCAGGTGTTAGTAAAATATCCGACAACACTGATTTCATCATCTTATCCTCCAACCTCCAGTGCATCTCATTTCCCTTTAAAATATAGCGCTTACACACTATTTCAAATGTATATAGGAAAATTATTCTACACCCAGGAGTTACATCTTGCAACGATATATGTAGTACCCTTTTGCCCTTGCCCAAATATAATGAATCATCTAGTCATTTGAAGAGGGGGTTATATCATGGCGTTACCCACCATCATAACCACAGTTCCTACATCCGTACCTGTCGGAGATATTGAGGTAAATCCCATCACCAATCGGGTATACTTCGTAAATCCTAACACTACAGCCGGAACTGTTGGTGTATTAAGCACCCTGACCAATCGGATCATTGCAACCATACAAGTAGGCAGATTTCCGCTCAAGCTAGCCATCAATCCAAGAACAAACCGTGTGTACGTCACCAACTTCCGCGATGGGACGGTATCTGTAATTAGCGGACGGACAAACCGTGTAATCAAGACCCTCCAAGTAGGCAGAAACCCTGATAGTGTTAACGTTAATGTTCGTACGAACCTGATTTATGTGTCGAGTGCCTCTGGCATCGTAACTGTGATCGATGGCAGATCGAACTGTATTCGAACCACTATCCACATCGGCGGCCGTCCTTCCGCTATCGTCATCAATAAACGTACCAATCGCATTTATGTAACGAATACGATAAACAACTCCGTATCTGTCATCAACGGCAGTACACAAACCGTGATAGCAACTATAAAGGTTGGCAAGAACCCCATTACCATACCAGCATTAAATCCGATTACCAACCGTATTTATGTAGCGAATAATTTAAGCCGCTTTCTTTCCGTGATCAATGGCCGAACCAACAAGCTCCTCAAGAATATACAGCTTGGACGGTTACAAAGTGAGGTCATCCTTAATCCGCTTACGAACCGTGTTTACGTGTCTAGCGCTCAACAGGTTAAACAAGGGAAGCTTTTTGTGCTTAATGGAAATACCAATAAGGTGATCACAACTAGAGTGTTATCCTCCTCCTCCAGCACATTCATCAACCCGATTACAAATCACTTATTTGTCAGTAATTTCAATAAGAACAGAATGTCTGTTTATAACGCCAGCACGTTTAAAAGAATTGCGGTATTCCCCTCCGTAACAGGCGTAAATATTGTCCTGAATCCACTAACAAATAGGTTATATGTCGCGAACGATAATTCCATCACAGTCATTCAGGATGGTCCAAGATTAACCCATCATTATAAATAATCTACACTTTCTTATATTTGCAAAAAAAGGCGCATCACCTATAAGGTGAGCGCCTTTTTGAATATAGATTAATGCGTTGTAACCTGCTTGGCAGCTACTGGCTTCGCAGTCACTTTCTCTTCTGCTGTTTCCTTAGGCTGAATGCCTCTTTTAATAAAGAAGGCTAGAATAAATGCAATAATCGCTACGCCTACAGATACTAAAAATGCATCGTTAATTCCTTCAATAGTAGCTTTCGCAATAACTTGATTTTGTATACCAAGCAATTGGTCTGCCGAAGGTTTAGTCGTTAATTTACTTACAGCATCAGCGACCATATCCTTCACATGTGAAGTGGTACTGTTAGACATAATGGTTACGAGCAGTGCTCCGCCAATCGCCCCTGACACTTGCTGAATCGTACTGTTCATCGCTGTACCATGCGGCGTGTATTTGGCTGGGATAGAATTCAGACCATTAGTCATCACTGGCATCATCACCATAGAGATCCCGAACATTCTTACAGAATATAGAATCATCAATGTCGAATATTTAGTCGTTTCAGTCAAATCACTAAAGAAATACGTACTAATCACTACGATCGCTAGACCGACTAGTGCTAATACTTTACCTCCGAATTTATCGAACAATTTACCTGTGATTGGTGACATAACACCCATAATTAACGCACCAGGCAACATTAGAAGTCCTGAATCCAGTGGTGAAATCCCTCTAATATTTTGCAGGTAGATCGGCATCAGCATCATCGCCGAGAACATTGCCATATTTAGCGTAATCGAAATCGCTGAGGATAACGCAAACATCGGATATTTGTACACTCTGAAGTTCAGCATAGGCTCCTTCATCTTCAATTGGCGCATAATGAATATTACTAATCCAATCGCCCCGATAATAAGAGCGGAGTAGACCATTGGATCATCCCATCCTTTATTCCCAGCGGAACTGAAGCCATATAGAAGACCCCCGAAACCAATTGCGGATAAAAGCACAGATAGGAAATCGATCTTAATCGCCACATCTTTTTTAGGATCATGTAATTTAAAGAAGGCCAGAATGAACACCAATACAGCGATTGGGGCAATCATAAAGAATAGAACAGGCCATTCATAGTGCTGAATAATCCATCCAGATAATGTAGGTCCGATCGCTGGTGCAAAAATCATAACCAACCCGAACATCCCCATAGCTGAACCACGTTTCTCAGGTGGGAAGGTAGTGAATAATACATTCATTAATAATGGCATCATGATTGCAGCCCCGGAAGCCTGAACCATTCTGGCGATCAATAACACAGGGAAACTAGGTGCGAACCCTCCGATAAAGGTTCCTATCGCAAATAATCCAATGGCGATTAGGAACAACCGTCTCGCGGTATACTTTTGAATCAAAAATGCTGTCGAGGGAATCATGATCCCGTTCACGAGCATATAACCTGTAGATAGCCATTGCACTGTTGAGGCACTGACATCAAAATCCTTCATAATCGATGGTAAAGCTATATTGAGTAAGGTATTACTCAGTAAAGCAACAAATGCACCAATCATAAGGATTGCCAATATCCCGTAGGACGCTTTATTTTCTTTTGCTTTCATTTTGGAATCCTCCATTCTATAATCATACTATTGGTTCAAATTTGAACTCTAGTTACAAACCAGTGTAGAATATATTACTCCCTTATTTACTGCTTGGCAAGACAAAATTCATTTAAAATTGAAATTGTAATAAGAGGAAATATAAGCTAGTCTATATTGGAACAAAGAGTCCAGCTTAAAGGGGCATCTCAGATGATTAATAAACGAAAAGAGCAAGTGATTCATAAAGCACATGAATTATTTATTGAAAAAGGGTACCACGCTACTTCCATTCAGGATATTTTGAATCATAGCCGGATCTCCAAAGGGTCTTTTTATAACTATTTCCCTTCCAAAGGGGATCTTTTCAAGGCTGTATTCACATCTATTCACATTCAGCTTGAAGAAGGGCGAAATTCAATGCTCATTGGTCAAGACCCCTCTGACATTAAGATATTTGCCGAGCAGGTTCAGCTGGTCATGAAAATCAATAAAAAAAATAGATTATTACAGCTCGTTGAAGATGCTTTAGTCTCCAATGATCCAGACTTAATTACATTTATCAAGAAAACGAAGTTCAACCTGCTAACTTGGGTATATGAACGTTTTCTTCATATTTTTCCTGCGGATAAAAAACCTTATTTACTGGATGGAGCCATTATTTTTAACGGGATTCTGCAGAATATGCTGCAAATCAACAGTGCTATGAATGAAGTCATCACCTCTAAACAAATCATTGATTATTGCACTACTCTTATCCAAAAGGTTGTTGAAGAAGTAAGTGACATGGGAATTCAACTCATCTCACCAGAACATGTGGACAAGTTATTGCCCGCAGCGGAATACAGTGATTTTTTCAATAATGATCTATCCTTTGCGACAATCAGCCTGAAGAAAATAATAGAGAGATCCTTCGCGCCAGGTGATACGAACCGCACTAATTATCTAAAGCTGTTGTACTTTATCCAAGAAGAAATCATGAATAACAAGGAACCGAGAGCGTTCTTAATCGAAAGCGCTCTGCTATCCTTAAGAGCATGCCCTAATCTAAATGAAGCCAAAGAGTTCAAGCATTATCAGGATGTATTATCTAAAATGCTGTAAAGCTAACTAAAAGTGTGGTGAAGCATTTGTTCAAGTTATTATTAATCGAAGACGATTCAACGCTGTTTAATGAGATCAAAGAGCGACTTACCCAGTGGTCTTACGATGTGTATGGCATTCAAGATTTCAGCAATGTCACGCAGGAATTTATAGAGGTCAAACCTGATTTAGTCATCATCGACATCCAATTACCTAAATTTGATGGCTTTCATTGGTGTCGAATGATTCGCTCTCACTCCAACCTTCCGATTATCTTCTTATCGTCACGCGATCATCCTACGGATATGGTGATGTCCATGCAGCTTGGAGCCGATGACTATATTCAAAAGCCCTTCCATTTCGATGTACTCATTGCCAAAGTACAAGCGATTCTTCGGCGCGTCTACAATTACAACACAGAGAACATTGAACTCAAAACATGGTGCGGAGCAACCGTGGATTATGAGAGAAATCTGTTGACGAATGAAATGGGATCGATTGAGCTTACGAAAAACGAGATTTATATATTAAAACTGCTTATTGAAAAAAAGAATAAAATCGTCACCCGCGAGGAATTAATCAATAGCTTGTGGGATGATAAACGTTTTATTAGTGACAACACCCTTACCGTCAACGTAAATCGGCTGCGCAAGAAGCTGGATGAGCTTGAATTAGGTAATTTCATTGAAACGAAAGTGGGACAAGGGTATATGGCTATCGAAGAGGAAACCCTATGATTAAGAAATATCTCTTGGAAAGAAGCAGCTGGATCCTCCTTGTTCTCTTTACCAACCTGTTTATACTCTTTGTCACCTATATGGACCCGTCGATTCCATTCTCTTCGGTCCTCTATCTGGTCTCCTTGTCGATGTTTTTGTTCGTAATGTTCTTAATCCTTCGCTATCCCAGGGAAACCAGATTCTATAAAAGCTTGGCGGAGCGAGAGGATGATCTGGATTTAACCAGTATCGCCTCCCCCGAAAGTCCCTTTGAGAAAATGATTGAAGAGAGCATCACCAATCAAGCCAGATGGTTGAAACAGACTGCTTCACATAATCAAATGACGCTAGAGCAGGAGAAAGACGAGCTTTTGTCGTGGATTCATGAGGTGAAGACCCCTTTGACCGCGATGCACCTAATGATTGAACGTATGGAAGATGACGGAATGAAGAAAAATCTGACCTATGAATGGCTGCGAATACATCTCTTACTGGACCAGCAGCTCCATCAAAGGCGGATTCCCTTTATTGAGAATGATTTGTATATAGAACATATCGATTTAGAAACGCTTATTTTCGGGGAGATTAAGACGTTGCAATCCTGGTGTATTCAGAAGGGACTCGGCTTTGAACTGAACTTGGAAGTAGCTGAAGTGCTTAGTGATGCCAAATGGCTGGCTTTTATTATCCGACAACTACTAACCAACGCCGTGAAATATAGTGAGGCTTCAGATATTACAGTGAGTAGCTATCAGCAAGCTGAGCATATCGTTCTTGAGGTGAAGGATGGTGGGCGCGGGATAGATCCAAAGGATTTGCCTCGAATATTTGATAGAGGATTTACTTCCACCACCGTGCATCGCGACAATGCCGCCACAGGTATGGGCTTATATTTAGCCAAAAAAGCAGCACAATCCTTGTTGATCATCATCGGAGTTGAGTCGAGGCTCGGATCAGGGACGACGTTCACATTAACCTTTCCGCTTAAAAATGAATTCGTGAAGCTCTCAAGCGTGTGACAACAATGTCACATGCTTTTTTATTTTGTTCGGGCAATCGAAGGATAAGAACGGCAAAGCCTTTTATAATAAGGCTATACAAAAAGAACGAGTATAAAAAGGGAGTGAATCAATATGGCAATTCTAGAAGCCACTAAAATTCATAAAAGCTACGGAAACAAATTAAACAAACAATCCGTGTTGAGCGGACTGGATATTTCTATTGAAGAAGGAGAATTTGTTGGCATTATGGGATCTTCCGGTTCAGGAAAAACCACCCTGCTTAACGTTCTCTCCTCTATAGATAAGATCAGCAATGGATCAATTACCATCGAAGGTAATGAAATTTCGACTATGAAAGAAAAGCAATTAGCTGAGTTTCGGAAAAATCATTTAGGATTTATTTTTCAAGAATACAATCTCTTAGATACGCTGACGGTGAAGGAGAACATCCTGTTACCTCTATCCATTACTAACACCCCTAAGAAAATTGCCAATGAGAAATTCGAGAATGTCGCAAAGGAACTGGGGATTTTAGAATTAAAAAATAAGTACCCGAATGAAATCTCTGGGGGGCAAAAACAACGTACCTCCGCAGCTCGGGCCTTCATTCATGAGCCGAGTATCATTTTTGCTGACGAACCTACAGGGGCCTTGGATTCTAAATCTGCTTCTGATTTGTTAAACAAGCTAAGTGAACTAAATCAAAGACGAAAAGCAACGATCGTTATGGTTACCCATGATCCAGTGGCAGCTAGCTATTGCAGTAGAGTTATTTTTATAAAGGATGGTACGATCTATACGCAATTAAATAAAGGGGAACAATCCAGACAAGTCTTCTTCAACGACATCATAAAAACACAAGGTGTATTAGGTGGTGTGCAGAATGAGCATTAATGTATTGATGCTGCGAAATCTGCGAAAAAACATCAGAAATTACTACCTGTATGTGTTTGCTCTCGTCTTTAGCGTGGCCTTATATTTCGCCTTTGTTACGTTGCAATATGATCCCTCGATGGATGCGGTAGAAGGCTCGGTCAAAGGGGGCGCAGCAATTAAGGCTGCCTCGGTCTTACTGGTCGGGATTGTATCCATTTTCCTGTTATATGCTAATACCATCTTCATCAAACGCCGGGGCAAGGAAATTGGCTTGTTCCAGTTAATTGGAATGACCAAAGGTAAAATATTCCGGATTCTTTCGGCAGAGAACTTTATCCTGTATTTCGGTTCTTTAATTCTAGGAATCGCCGTAGGTTTTTCTGTTTCAAAGTTAATTCTAATGATTCTCTTTAAAACGATTGGGGTCGATGCGATTGCTTCCCTTCGTTTCTCTACTCCGGCTTTAGTCCAAACGCTGATTGTATTTTTTATAATCTATCTCTTAATCATGCTGATGAACTATAGCTTTATTAAAAGACAAAGCATTTTGTCCTTATTCCGAGTGACCTCAACCACAGAAGGTACCGTGAAAAAGCTGTCCTTCTTCGAAATGATCATCGGGATCGCTGGTATTGGATTCATTATACTTGGCTATTCGATTTCATCTCGATTATTTAGTGGAGATTTAACATCAATGACTGAGCTATCTATAGCCATGATTACTATTCTGGCTTCGGTTATCATTGGGACTTATCTTTTCTATAAAGGCTCCGTAAGCTTTATCTTTCATCTCATTCGTAAACAGAAAAATGGGTATCTGAACATTAAAGAGGTATTGTCTCTCTCCTCCATTATGTTCCGAATGAAATCCAACGCCGTATTACTGACCGTCATTACAACGGTGTCGGCACTAGCAATAGGTCTATTATCCTTGAGCTACATCTCATTCTACTCTACTGAGAAAAATGCGAAGCTGTACGTTCCGTCAGATTTTATTCTTACCGATATCCATGAAGCCGAACGATTTAAAGAGGTATTAACTGCGAAGAACTTAGTGTTTACAGAAAAAAAGACCGAGGTCATTCAGGTAGATGTAAATGTGAAGAAGATTCTGGGTGAAAATACAAAGGACTCTAGTATAATCTCTGATATCATGACCCTTCCTGTGATTAGTGAAAAGGCACTTGAAGGTATCGATGTATCGCCGGATGAGACCTATTTTACAAAGACAAGTAGTGCACTGGATAATATGATTGCTATGAAAGACAAAGGCCCCATTGAATTGAAGGGATTGCATGAGGTTATTCCACAAGCTTATGAAAAAATAAATATGGATGCACCTATTTTATTATCTTTCACAGGTGGCGGCTTACCCGTTGCTATTGTAGACGAAACGATCTTCGAACGCTTACAAAACGATCTAGATCCAGCCCTTCAAAGAAAGTCCTCTCTTAATATCGGAATCGATATGAAAGATCGGTCAAGCGTTGAGCAGGCGAATGATCTTTTTCAGAACATGAAATTTGAAAAAGACAACCGGCGTGACTCTCAACTGGAGACGAAAAAAAATCAAAAGGAAACTATGGGACTGATCATGTTTATCGTTGCTTTTCTGGGGCTAACGTTCCTAATTACCTCCGGATGTATTCTTTATTTCAAACAAATGGATGAGAGTGAGAACGAAAAGCCTAACTATACGATCCTAAGAAAGCTTGGATTCACGCAGGGTGATATGCTTAGAGGGATTCAGATGAAACAATTGTTCAATTTCGGGATTCCATTAGTTATAGGCCTGCTTCACAGCTACTTTGCCGTCAAGTCAGGCTGGTTCTTCTTCGGCACTGAGCTTTGGACACCGATGATTCTGGTAATGCTCTTATACACGGCTTTGTATTCGATCTTTGCAGTGCTGTCTGTTTTCTACTATAAAAAGGTGATTAAAGAGTCACTTTAAAAAAGGAGGGGTTCCACAAGCCAGCATGGCTTAGGAACCCCTTGTTGTTATCATACCACTTATCTCCTATCTTCATATTCAATTCTAGTTAACCCGTAGAAGACTATATCCTCGAATTTATCCCATTTTAAAATATGCCGTTTGAATTCCCCTTCAAATCTCATTCCAGCTTTTTTCATAACGTTAGAGGAAGCTGGATTTCTAGTCATTGCCGCTGCCCATATTTTATTTAATGACAGGTCTTCAAATCCGAAATCAATCAGCTTCTTAGCCGCTTCAGTCGCATAACCATTCCCCCAAAAAGGTTTGCCTACCCAATAGGCAAGTTCCCCTCTTTTATGCGATTTGTCTATATTTAGACTCATACAGCCTAGTAAGGCATCACTCTCTCTACTAATTAAAGCAAATGGAAACCCATCCCCTTCGGCCGCACTCCTCCTACAGGCACTAATCCAAGATTCAGCCGCTCCATCCGGATAGGGATGGGGAATAGACAGGGTTGTTCTAGCTACTTCTATATCCCCAGCAAGGTCTTGCACTTTACTTGCATCTGTAGATTGAAACGGTCTTAGCGTTAACCTTTGTGTTTCAAATATAGGTTGCATAGAAAGTACCTCTCACTATTAGATTTTCCATAGATTATATTACAATTGTTGGATATTGCAATACATAACTTAGCTATTCACAATCCCTAATACGAATCCGTCATACCCTTTACTCCCTACCGTTTGAAGGGCAGTAGCCGAAATCCTAGGCTCTTTAGCCAACAGATCATAAAATTCGCGAACGCCTACAACACGAGGATCTTTACTATTCTTGTTAATGACCTCACCTTCACGGATCACATTATCGCCTATAATCACCGTACCGGGCCGGGAAAATTGAAGCGCCCATTGTAAATAGTTAGGGTTGTTGGGTTTATCGGCATCAATGAATATAAAGTCAAAGGGTTCCACGCCCTCTTGCTTCATCTGAGACAATTGCCCCAACGCATCTCCTATACGCAGTTCTATCACATCGTCCACCCCAGCAAGCGAGAAATTAGCCCCAGCCACCTGAGCATGCGACGGATCTAGCTCCAAAGTAACGATATGTCCGTCAGACGGGAGCGCCCTTGCCATCCAAATTGTGCTGTACCCACCCAAAGTGCCAATCTCCAGAATCCGGCGTGCCCCTTTCATTTGAACCAATAGGTTAAGGAATTTGCCCTGACTTGGTGAGACATCAAAGGGCGGCAGCCCTGCCAATTGATTAGCGGTCAATACTTCCTCCAGCACGGAGTCCTGCGGAATTAGGCGCTCTGTAATGTACTGATCGACTTTATCCCATGTATTCGTTTGATTCATATTTATCACTTCTCCTTTGAAATAACTTCTAGTTAAAATAAACCTGTTATTACCCATTTAGGGATCAGTCGTAACTACGAGGCGGGTTTGGACTTCCGACCGCTGTTGTCTCCAGATTTCCTTTATAACCAATACTAGTGGTTGAAATCCGGAGAGCTTATGCTTACGAAGTGAGCTTTCCTACGGAAAGCTTTTAGTCGATCACTGACGCTCCTACAGTTCCAAACCTCCTCTTCGTTACTCCTTTTCCCTAACTAAAGATTCAAGTTCAAACTCAACTTCAACTTCAACTTCAACTTTATACCTGTATTGTAAATCAGTTATAATCATAAATATAATATATCTTTAAACCTAAACTATATATTTAATATATGAATCAAACGATAGCAGATAGGAGCTTAACCATGAATCTACACGCCTTACGCTTATTCCATGTGATCGCATCAACGGGTAGCGTGACACGCGCCTCTGAAGTATTAAATATCAGTCAGCCTGCGATTACGGCTCAGATCAAGAAATTCGAAAAGGAACTATCCTTCGCCCTGTTCAAGCCTCAAGGTAGAGGAATTGCTTTAACGGATGCGGGTGAGGAGCTTGCCCTACTCGCAAAAAGACTGTTCGCTGTCGAACAGCAGATCGAACAATTCACTCAGGATTATGTTAACGGCACGAATGGAAGTATACGCCTAGCCGCGACGTATTTGCCTGCTCATTTCCTTATCCCTACCTGGATCGCAAAGTTCAAGCAACAATATGAGCAAGTAGAAATGGTGATTACGACCACCAATTCAAGCGATGCCCTGAAGCAGCTGTTAAATGTAGACGTGGATATGGCGATTTACGGAGGGATTTCCGAGGCCTATCCAGATACGATCCGGACAGAGGAGTTATTTCAGGATGAGTTATGGTTTGTGGTCGCACCCCATCACCCCTATGCGAATAAGCAGATTTCTTTATCCGAAATGATGAAGGAGCCTTTTGTCATGCGTGAGGAAGGGAGTTCGACGAGAGAGCGATTATTATCGTTATGCCGTACATATAATACGCCAGCTCCCACAATCTCTTTGCAATTTAACGGACTTCATGAAGCGATCCAAGCCGTTATCGCCGGGTATGGCGCCAACTTCGTCTCTTCACTCGTTGTTCGCGAAGATGTTGAACGGGGAGAGTTATGCCGAGTTTATGTTGAAGGCATACATCTGAAGAATAGCATTGCGATTTGTACGCGAAAAAATGAACCGTTATCCGCCTCGGCGGCAAACCTTATTCAAATGATTCGCCAAAATCCTTATACCGTTTAGGAATTCCAAAAAAGACTGCTCTCTAGGCTGAATATATTCAGCCTGGAGAGCAGTCCTTGTAATGCCTTTATTTGAACCTCTTACGCTTGCTTCTTCTCCGTTAAATAGTACAGGAAGGCTAAGATCGGCAGAGCCAGCCCGATCAAGCTGGTCAGACTCCAGCCGCCGTACGCATATGCCCAGCCCCCCAGTGAAGAACCAACGGCTCCTCCTACAAAAAATATCGCCATAAATAATCCGTTCAAACGTCCTCTCGCCTCGTTCCCAAGGGAATAAATCGCCCTTTGTCCAAGCACTAGATTACCCGATACCCCCATATCCAGCATGATGGCCGCTGCGACCAGCAATCCAAGGGTTACTCTCGAATCCTCCTGAAACAAGTAAGCTAGAAGAAAAGCCACAGCTGCCAGCACAAACGCAAGACCGGTCAGCGACCGGGTCCAGCCGCGGTCGGCTAATCTCCCGGCGATGGGAGAAGCGATAGCCCCGGCTACTCCAGCCAGTGCAAACAAGGCAATGCCTTGCTGACTTAAATGATACGTATCGGACAGATGCAAAGAGACTGTCGTCCAAAACAGGCTGAAAGCGCCAAACAGGCTAGCCTGATATATTGCCCGGCGGCGCAGCACTGGCGTATTCTTCAGTAAAGTACCTAGCGAACGGATCAATCCACCATAATTCATTGTAGGCACAGGCTGGCGCTGCGGCAGCACACGGGACAATAGAAGTGTTAATAAGGCAATCACTACTGCCGATATGGCATAAATCGCATGCCAGCCCCACAATCCAGAGACAAAGCTAGCCAGTGGCCGGGCGAACATAATGCCGAGCAGCAGCCCACTCATTACATTACCGACCACCCGGCCGCGCTGCTCTTCAGCAGCCAGAAAAGACGCATACGGCACAAGAATCTGGGCAGCTACGGAACCGAGGCCAATGAACAGAGACGCTCCCAGAAAGATTGCAGCATTCGGAGCTAGTGTGGCTGCTACCAGTGACACCACCACCACAGCCAGTGACGCCACAGTCAGGCGGCGATTTTCAATAATATCGCTAAGCGGTACTATGAACAAAAGTCCAAGAACGTATCCTACCTGAGTCAAAGTTACAATCAGACCTGCTGCCCCAGAAGAAAGCTGCGTAGCTTGGGCAATCTGTCCGATCAGGGTTTGGGCGTAATACAGATTAGCCACAATAAGTCCGCAGGAGGCCGCCAGTAACAATGTAATCCATCCAGGGATCGTTTTTCCTTCCGAATGTTCCTTTGCCGGATTTACTGAACTAACAGGATTCATTTGATTACCTTGATTCATAAGATCTCCACCCTTCGATATTAAATACTGTACGTAACGTTTACTAATTGGTTTAAATATATACTGAACGTTCAGTTTTGTAAATAGGTGATTGGCTACTTCTTAAAATATTTTGTATAATGAACGTACAGTATCTTTTTTTGATCGCAAGTAAAATAAAGGATAGATTAGTCGGGAGGGATCTCTTATGGATAAAAAAAGAGGACGGCCGCGCAATAACGAAGCGGAGGCTTCTATTCTGGCAGCATCGTATGATCTACTGCTGGAGACTGGATTTGGTGCGGTGACCGTAGAGAAAATTGCGGAACGGGCCAAGGTAAGTAAAGCGACCATTTATAAATGGTGGCCTAACAAAGCAGCTGTCGTCATGGACGGCTACCTCACTGCAGCATCCGCAAGATTGCCAGTGCCGGACACCGGTTCGGTCAGGGACGATATTATGATCCATGCCACGAATCTGGCTAATTTTTTTCGCAGCCGAGAAGGAAAAGTAATTACCGAATTGATCGGTGAGGGACAATTCGATGCTGGCCTTGCTGAGGCCTATCGTGCGAGGTTCTTCGCTCCCCGCCGCCAAGAGGCGCGACAGTTGTTGGAGCGCGGGGTGACCCGAGGCCAATTAAAAACGGAGCTGGATATTGGGATCACGATTGATCTGCTCTATGGACCGATATTTTATCGGCTTCTAGTCACAGGGGATGAGCTAGACGAAGCTTTTGTGAAATATTTGATCACCTCTGCCTTTGAGGGCATCAAAGCATAATCAAAAAAGCCATCCTTTGCAGGATGGCCTATCACTTTTATTTTACACCGTTCGATCCAAATTAACTTCAAACGTGTCCCCAGTTACATAATCCATATACCTCGTATTCCCATCGTAATCCAAATAAGCTTGATAGCGGGTACGAATAGCCGGTTGTGTAATCCAATCAAGCACTTTCTCTTTTGCCACCCACATCACTTCAGAGGTTTCCTCCGAGGTACATAATTCCCCACCCACGGGCTTGCAGATAAAATCAAACATGACCTTAGTAGGAACATCTGTTACACCGTCATACCATTTATGAATGCCTGTATTCGAATACACACCAATCAATTGAGATACCGTGACATCTATTCCACTTTCCTCTTTAATCTCTCGAATTAATGCATCCACCAGGTTCTCTCCGACCTCTACTTGTCCACCAGGGAATACCCATCCACCATCATGCGTCTTTACTAAAAGGATATCTCCTTGTTCATTTTCTGCGAATCCACCTGCTGCTACAATATGTGTTGGCCATGCCATAGACTGCACCTCTTTTTAGAAGAGGTTAACAATTTAATCAGCATTTGTAAACGATATTTTTCTATTCCACAACGCTTTAAAAGCTTCACAATGCGCTATCAAATCATCAAACTTCCCTTCACCCACGACCGAACCTTGATCCACTACCAGTATCTTATCAACATCTTTTATAAAATTTAGCCGGTGTGCAACAATAATGATGGTTTTGTCCTGAAATTCCTGCAAAATCGTCTCCATAAGGCTTTGCTCCGTAATATTATCAAGTGCTGACACTGGCTCATCCAGAATTAGAATGTTTCTTTTCTGAGCAATGATTCTGGCAAAAGCTAATCGCTGTCTTTCCCCGCCTGATAATTTGACGCCTTTTTCACCTACCAATGTATCTAGACGATCCGGTAATTGGCTTACCTTTTCCTGCAGATGAACCTTCTCCAAAATTTCATACAACACTTCATCGGATAAGGAATGCTCATCAAATATAATATTGTCCCTAATCGTAGCGTCAAAAATCGGCGTGTCTTGTGATAAGTAAGAGATATGATCATAGTAGCTATCCAGATGGATCTCATCGATATCTTTACCATCCAATAAGAGTTCACCTTCGTCCTTTTTTAATAAGCCTACGATTAACTTAATCAGGGTTGATTTCCCGCCCCCACTTAATCCGACAATAGCAACCGACGTTCCTCTCGCAATCGAAAAGGATAGATGATTCAAGATCTTCACTTGTCCATAATCAAAAGATACATCCCTAAATTCAATATTACCTTGGATCTCAGTGATAACTTCTCCTCGTTCTAGATTCTTATCTTCTGGGGCATGAATAAATTCCTCGAATCTTTTGTAGGTCACTCTATTCAGTCTGTAATCTACAAAGAGGACATTGAAGATAGCAATCGGCGAATAAATCTTATCAATAAACATAAACAAAGCGACCACAATACCAAGTGATGTCTCACCTGCGACAATGCTTTTTACACCGTAAATCAGGACAACAACTTTAATAATCGTGACAAACAACTCAAATATCGCGAAAAAAGCTTCATGGATCATTTGTAGCTGAGCATTTTTGTGAATGATAGTGCGTGCGGTCTGGCTTAATTTATCGATCTCTTTCTCATATCTTTTGTTCGTCCGGAAGACGACCAATTCCATAAATCCACGGATAGAGAATCTGGACATCTTTTCTTGTTCCTGTAGAATGGTTGCCTTCATCGCATACAGAAATTTCAACAGCAGATTCGTTATCAAAAAGACGACCACGTAGCCCGCTGCAATGACTACCATGATCCTTAAATCATAGAAGCTGATAAAGATGAGACTGAACAGCAGCGTGGGCAATAACTCATGTAATGTTTTAAGGAAAAAGGAGAAAATCATGCTGTTCCCAGCCGCCGCTCCATTCTCGATCACTTTAATCATCTGCCCTGTGCCGATATCCTGATAGGCTTGATAGTCGATTTTGGATATTTTAGATAGTGCAAGTATCTTTAATCGCTCCGTTATACTGTTCGATAAATACACGCTAGGGTATTCATCTACATAATTTAGAATTACCACCCCAGCCAGCAAAACCCCATACATCATAATCAAATTCAATATTTCACCAAAGCTGCCCATCATCGTGGCCTTGTCTAATATTTTTTGAAACACAACAATCCCTAAACTACTCAGCAGCTGAATCGTAAAACCCAATAAAATATAACCGCAAATCCACCACTTTAGGTGGGCTAGACTCTTTTTTAACATCACGTTCTCCTCCTCTTTCAATTGAATGCAAAAAAGCCAGGCAACCCCCACCATCCCACTGTAAAAAACCATTCACAAATACACGGTTCTCTAAGTTAAATAGGTTAAGTGCCTGGCTTTATAGAAATAGCTGCCTATGGCACCGTTCAAAGCTCTAGTTCATGGATCAAAAGGATAGACTTCTCCCTTGATAGCTGGTACGCGTTTCACCCAGCCCGATAACTAGTTACTTCGAACGATACGGAACGACATCCATTTCACCTCAATTAAAAGAATTGCTCCTATTATAATTCTCGAAGCTTTATTATTCAAGAATTACGTTTAACGATACGTAGTCCGGCCACTTGGCCCACCTTATGTCCTTCATGCGAAGCAAACTTGATTGTAGTAGCTGATGCACCACCCGTGACCAACTGCGGAAGCTCGTAACGAATCGTCACCAGCTTGTTCATCTCTTCAGACTCAAGGACACCTAGTCCAAGCCGTTCACCATCTGCCGTAATATCGAAGGCCACCGAAGTATCGTTGGACTTCAAGTACGTTACCACCAGATCCACTTGCTCCTCTGGCAAGACTTCCATTGTGAAAGAGAACCAGCCATTGATCCAGCTATCGCGATACTTGCGGTTGTAGATTTTGCCTAAGCCTACATGCTCCCCTTTGAAATTATGGTCTCGTTCCGGCTGCATTTCAGCAGGTTGCACCGAATCTACGGTTAGCTGTTCAAGTACTAGATTGTTCTCAACAGCCTCGCGATATTCAGCCTCCACCAGCTTCCACTCCTCTGACGTGAACAAATCCCAATACACGGAATAACGATGATCATGCATAGGGTAGAATGGACGAAGCTCATGGTCTCCTGCATATCCTAAACCTTTCATCCGGAACACATTTTTGCTCACATTTGACTGAATGAGGCTGTCTGTTAGCGTCTCGCGATCACCGATTAATACGGAAGCAAGCGCGCGGTCACGATTCAGCTCCGCATCTATTGGCCCGAAATCGCCTGCCAGCACAAGGGGGCCGTAAAGGAACGTTATACGATTCGGGTTATCCGGCATCGCTTCGATTCTTACCGACATCGGAATATCATATGCGACAACGTCTCCATCCTGCCATACTCTATCCAAAGCTAGGTAGCTGGATTTACCTACATTCACAGGCACGACTTCACCATTTACGCTAACGCTCATTCCTTGCTCAGCCCAGTACGGGTATCTTAGCTTCAATGCGAACTTCCTGGGCTGCACTGCGCTGATCCGCAATACACCTTGTCCCTCTTCTGGGAATTTGGTCTCCTGCGTCAGACGGACACCCTGCTCTTTCCAAGTCACCGTTGAAGGCACGTACTGATTAACATACAGCTCATCCTCACTATGGAAGTATAGCGCTGATCCATACATAGAATGACTTTCCATTCCTGAGCCTACACAGCATGTAAAGCTCTCAAACTGGGAGTTGAACGACTTATGTCCACCCATTTCGAGAGATACAAAATAACACACACGTCCATCTACCGGCTCCTGAGAAGCTAGGATATGGTTATACATTGCACGTTCGTTGTAATCCGCATATACCGCATAAGCATCCCACTGGAACATATGCTTGGTCAGCTTCAGCATGTTGTAGGTATTACACGTCTCACATGAACCCTCTCCCAATCGATCGTTCAGCTTATCCGGTTCGCCAAAATGCTCATTATAGCTGTTGCCGCCGATCACGTATGAATGATGATTAACGACCCGATCCCAGAAGAAGCGAGAGAGGCCTGCATAATGCTTCTGTCCCGTTACCTCATACTGTCTTGCCGCACCAATAATCTTCGGAATCTGAGTATTGGCGTGTCTTCCTGCTAATGTGTCTTTTTCTTCGGCAAGATCATTAAGGACTTCTCCATGGTAAAAGCTTTCGGCTAAAGCAAGGAAACGTTCATCCCCGGAATCCTCTGCCAAATCCGTCAGCGCTTCATTCATACCGCCAAACTCACAACGCAGCACCTCTTGGATCTGATCTTTACTGAGCCCTGCGAAAATATCTTCAAGCCACAGCCCCAGCTTCGTTTCAATAACGAGCGCCTTCTGATTGCCGGCCAAGCGATAAGCGTCGCGGAGACCTGCAAACAGCTTATGCATCGTATATAGCGGCACCCAACCCCCGTTAAGGTCAAAGCCCTGTGAGCGAATATCGCCTGCCTTCACTTCCTCAAATAACTCTTTGCCACGAGGAATGCCGGAAATGAAGCCATTACCATGCGCAGCCTGACACAGCTCTAGTTCATCTACTACATAATTCACGCGTTTAAACAGCTCTTCATTCCCTGTTGAGGCATACATTAACGCACAGCCAGATAGATAATGACCTAGTGTATGGCCGCTAATGCCTTGAGATTCCCAGCCTTCATAGTGAGCAGCCTTAGGCTCTAAGCCAGCATATTCACGAAAACGCGACAGAAGACGATCAGCCTCCAGCATGAGTAAATAATCCGTATTTAATTCCATCGCATGGAGAAGCGGACCTGACTCAATGCGTACATTCTGCAAAGCAAAAGCTTGCGTCTTCAATGAAATCGCTCCCTCGCAATCTTGTCAGGGTGATATGACAAGTGTATATTTGTATCCATAAGATAACACCCGAACGTTGATTTGTCGGTAGATCAGCCATACAAACAGTGGACAAATCCGACTTATTGATGGCTAGGAGGACCGCATGACCTATTTGAAAATAAATGCAGATGTACCTGTTCATTTTACGGCGGCAGGAGAATTCATCTCAGAAACACCATGGAAACATGTAGAACGTGCAATGGGCAATTACGAGCTAATCATAGGCGTGAATGAAACGGTGTATTTAAGTGAGGAAAATAAACGCTTTGAAGTAGGACCTGACGAAGCTCTACTGCTCATGCCTAATTGCACGCATGTCGGCTATAGAGAATCATGGCCTGGGGTTAAATTTTATTGGTTTCATTTCGAGCTGACCCACGAGGGGGTATTGCTGAGTGAGGAGGAAATGAAGCCTGAAGCAGGAGAAATCTTGTCGCGTACACAGCGCTTATGGTCTGTACATGATCTATATCTGCCGCAGTTCATAAAAATCGAGCACAGTGACAGGATTCATATTCTGGCAAATCAAATCCTCCATGTAGCTAACTCAGGATATTTGACCTATTCCAGTGTTAATTATTTGTTAACCTCACTCTTAATTGAGCTGTCTGAGCATGCGCTTCAGCCGTTCGCCAGTAAGCTAATCCGTCCGCAGCAAGATGTCACCTTTGTCAAAATAGCCGAGTGGACAAGGATTCATGCAGGAGAGCCTCTTACGGTGGCCATCATCGCGGAGAAATTCAATTACAACAAGGATTATTTAGCTCGTCTATTTAAACAACACACCTCGATGGGGCCTTTGGAGTATATTCATTCCGTACGTGTGACTAAAGCGAAGGAGCTGCTAACCAGAACCGCCCTCAGCGT
This sequence comes from Paenibacillus sp. VTT E-133280, assembly GCF_002264385.1. Classification (NCBI taxonomy): domain Bacteria; kingdom Bacillati; phylum Bacillota; class Bacilli; order Caryophanales; family Paenibacillaceae; genus Paenibacillus; species Paenibacillus sp. VTT E-133280. The sequence continues at coordinate 64,200 of NZ_NFUX01000012.1, read as the reverse complement.
GAGGGAAATCGCGATAGAGACGGGGTTCACCGACGATAAATATTTCATGCGCCTCTTCCGCAAATACGAAAATATGACACCAACCCAATATCGTAACGCCTATCATAAGACGTTTATGAATAATGACTAAAGTAAAAAACTGCGGCAGGCTTCAACGTTTTGAAAAGAGTTTGAAACAACACTCCGTCCGCGGAGCCTCTGATAGATAATCAGGGAATTTCTCCCTAAAAAATCTGATATTCTGTTCATTTGTCTAGTGATTAGGGAATATCTCCCTAAAATTCGACCGATTTGTTGAAAAGTATAGATATTACCCCGATTTTAGGGATAAATTCCCTAATTCCATTCATTTAAAGCAAAAATCAGTATTTTTCAGGGATTTTCCCCCTAATTATTCTCAAGAAAAGAAGCTGCCTCTAAGTAGCATTCACTACTTTTGAGACAGCCCCTTCTCTAACTTACAATCTTTATATCATTGAATCGTTTGCGAAGAAAAATTCCATCGCCAGCGTGGAGTCGATCCTTGCAGATGCACCCCTCCATACCATTCATCGATTCCTTTTTTCTGAACCCAGTCTTCATTTCCAGCCCATACACTTTTGCCTAGCTCGGTTAATGCAAGCTCGCAGTCTATGAATGGCATTACTGGATCGTTATAACCAGGAAAATCATTGAACCCATAGGTTTGCAGCAATGGGTACGGGCGTTGTGCCATCTGTCTTAGAATATGCCAATATTGCAAGTCGCCCATACCTAAGATATGTAACTTATCCCCCACATTTTTGAACAACTCGTAAGGGGAGTTCATTCCAGCATGAATCATCTCCAGAGTCATCTGTTCTACGATACCAAGTCCATTATTGGTTGATGGGAACCGAGATAAATGCGCTATGAAGGCGTCATGTGCAAATGGCAAAGTGGACGTATCTGTGGTTAAACGTTGTTGCAGCGTTTCTGGATTAGGTGATACATAGGCTTCCCAGAGTGATTGGCCTAACTCTAGCTCCTTGTCGCCGATTAACTTCCACGTTCCTGATAAAGTCTCCATTTGCTCTACAGACAGTTGTCCAAGTCCTCGAAACAGCTCAATGCCGGGATATTCTCCAATGCACAATAAACTCAGCTTCGTGGATCCCTTCTTCTGCTTCGAGAACCAATGGAGCAAATAGCACAGCATCGTCTGATCGAATAGATCATGCTCGAACCATAATACAACTTCATCATATTTATGAAAATCAGCTAAGATCTTTTCCTGTTCCTTACTGCTCTGTATAAATTCCTTCTGCGGAATCCCCATCGTTTGTTCTAAATAATGCGCTCTTACTAAGCGGTTATTCTGTTCCGCAGGCTCTAAAAAGACCGGCCCATGAGAGTAGACCTCTCTCCATACTAATACATCCCCTTGCACAATTCCCTGACGCAGCTTATCTCCCACTACATCTCCGTTTACAATATGAAGCACACCTTTTCCTCCTTCGTACAAATGATTGAACACGGAGAGGACATCCGCAACAGGTAGCGCACCTTTAAGCTTGCGGCGAGCATCAAAGAGTCGTTTCTTCAATACCGGGACTGAGGTTCCCAGAAAGTCAGCAATCTCTTGAAGGGAATATCCCTGAAAATAATATAATTGAACGGCAATCCGCATATTGGATGTCAATGCAGCTATAGACTCGTGAAGCAGACGCCGCGCTTCTTTTTTCTCAATAATGTCCGCCACACTACATGAAGATTCTGTCGATTGCACAGCTTCATCGTAGGGTAATGCAGGATGCTGCTTTCTTCGCAAGATTCGATAACATTGCCTTGTAACAATCGCTTTAAACCAGCCCGGAAATGCCTCTACTGTCCGTAATTTATTCAAATTCAGGAAGGCTTCTGTGAAGGCTTCCTGCACAGCATCCTCCGCTAATTGATAATCGTGGAGCTTTTCATACGCAACTGCATTCGCCATTGGTGTAAAATGCCTAACGATCTGTTCAAAAGCTTGACGGTCTCCTCGTCTCGCTTCTTCAATATACTGAAGCATACCTTCGCTCGCTCCCTTCTTCCGTATTATATACAAGTGCCCACGAAGTTCCCAAAAGTTACGGATTTAGGTCAATGTTTTTCACACAAATCCTACTCTTCACATTTGAACCTCAAGCTAGTTCCATATATGATAGCTTTATCTTTAGTTATCAGGGGAGGATTCATAGAAGTGGCAGTATTAATCAATGAACAAATAAGAGCATCCGAAGTAGTCCTAACTGGACTTAGAGGTGAGAAGCTGGGCATTGTATCTAGAGAAGAGGCATTAGCAATGGCTCGCGCTGCAGGTGCAGATCTAGTTTGTACCTCGCTAATGAGCAGCCCGCCGCCCTGTAGCCTAACTGCAAAGGGCAAAGCAAAAGCGGCCGCGCAGAAGGAGGCAGCCTCAGCACGCAAGGCTAGTGGTGGCCCAGCTGCAAAAGGTGGCAGCAAAGAGAAGGTCAAAGAACTACGCTTCACTGCTCATATTGAGGAGCATGATTACGATACGAAGCTCCGTCAGGCAGACAAGCATCTTCGCTCCGGCAAGCCAGTGCAATTAGTTGTGAAGGCATCCGGCGCCAAAGAAGCCGCTGCTTCCAAATCCGTTTTGGAGCGACTAGTAACTGACCTGAAGGAAGTCGGAACGAAGGATACTGGCATTCAGACAGGTGGTAAAGGTTCACAGGTGAAACTAAATCCACGTTGAAAAGTCACCTATTCCGATCATATAAAATCCAGCAAAAAAGCCATCCTCTCAGGGATGGCTTTCACTCATTAAGAAATATCCTTACTCGCTCTTCATCATTCACCTTAAACATGATTGCCCATTAATCCCCGTGGGCGATAGCTCATGCCGCCAGCATAAAGATGGGAAACGTCTCCTAGTCCAATACATCGAGGAACCGCAAAGTGCTTGCTGCGCTCTTCAAACAAGATCGTCGTTACCGAGCTTGGCGCAAGCCAGAATACGGACCAAGTCAAGGCTAACGGAATTTGTAATAAATGAGCTAGCCATGCGAGACCAAAGCCACCGTGGCATACTACTCCAATCTTCTTGGTAGACGGCTCAAGGATACGATAAAGGCCATCTTCTCTTCTATAATGGTGTCGAAGCAAGAATTGATCTGAAGCCGTTTGTAATTCGCTAAACCGCAATCTGTATTCCTCTTGCTTCAACCAATGATCTGTTTCATCAGACCATACTCTTTTTCCACTCGATAGTTCGCTAATATGTTCTCCGGGGCTATCCCAAATAGATGCCAATTGTCCATCCAACATAATCTCTGTCCAATCCAGTTCGTGGGTCCAAGGCTCTGTATGAATGACAAGTCCCGTCTCTTTGGCCACATAACTGGCTGTTGTCTGTGCCCTACCCAGTGGTGAAGCATATAATTCATCCAGACCTATAGATGCCATGCGTTTTCCTAGTGCTGCTGCTTCCTGATGCCCGAATTCTGTTAGACCATCTATGGAATAGTCCGGATCACCATGACGAATCAGAAATATTTGCATAATAATGCCCTGCTCCCCTCAAATCCAACCTTTTTCCTCTGCCAGTCGTACCGCCTCAATTCGACTTTTCACTTCCAGCTTATTGAGTATTTCAGAAATATAATTGCGAACAGTTCCATAAGAAAGGTGTAGCGAAAACGCGATTTCCGCCGCCGTTTGCCCTTCACCAGCCAGCTTTAAAATCTCTCGCTCCCGTGCTGTTAGTGGATTTTCTTCCCGCAAGCTACCAAAAACTAACTCGGGGGATACCTCCCGATGTCCAGCCATGACACGTCGAATAGATTCGGCCAGCTTATCTACAGGCTCGTCCTTCAACAAATACCCTTGTATACCAGCCTTCACTCCACGCTCGAAATAGCCCGGACGGGCAAAGGTAGTCAAGATGATAATTCGAGTCGGACAGCCTTTACTCCGCAATATTTCTGCAACCTCCAGCCCGCTCTTGAACGGCATTTCAATATCCATGAGACATACGTCCGGCTGAAGCCTGTCGATTAAAGCTAACGCCTCAGCTCCATCACAGGCCTCTCCGACGACTTCGATATCATCCTCAAGATCCAGCAGGGATGCCATCGCTCCCCGAAGCAGACGTTGATCCTCCGCTATAACGATGGTTATCATGCACTCTCACCTCCTGTTGCTTCCTTAACGATTAGAGGGATCATAACGATCAGCGTAGTTCCCTGACCTTCTTCTGAGCTTAGCGACAGAGAGCCATCAATCAGGGATAGTCGTTCCGCCATCCCCTTCATACCATTTCCATCACTAAGCTCACCATTACATCTCTCACCGTTCTGGAGGCCAATTCCGTTATCTTTAACGGTAACTCGAACTTTTCCGGCGGTCTTTTCCACCCCGATAAAGCATTTATCTGCTCTACTATGCTTCACAATGTTAGTCACCGCTTCTTTGATGCAAAGGCTGAGAATATTTTGCGTCAGATCGGATACTCCCTCTAGCGAGATATCCCCTTCCACTTCCAGGGCAATCTCCGCCGTGCGCAGCATTTCCCCGGTTTCTGCCAGTTCTTCTGCTACTGAGATCGCACGCATTTCCGACACTAGCTCACGCACCTGACGGAGCGCAGCCCGCGAAGTACGCTGAATTTCCCGCGCCTCCTCTTGGGCTCGCTCCGTATTTTTGGTCACCAGCTTCTCTACGAGTTGGCTTTTTAATGTAATCAAGGACAACGTATGCCCGAGCGTATCATGTAAATCACGAGCGATTCGCATCCGTTCCTCACGCTTCACCAGCTCTTTAATCACCTCATTGGCTTGATCCAGCTCTTTCTCCAGCTTCTGATTCCGATTCATGGATCTCACTCCGAATGGGCTAATCAACATAATAATGATAAATGGAGCTAAAAATATCATGCTTCCCCACTCCATCTCACGACCCACTAAGACCAGCACAGAAAGTACCATGACCACAAAAGAAGTAAATGCAATTTTGAACCCTTTATTCTCCGTATAGTAAGCTATAAAATTTGCGGTGAAAAAGCCCATATAAAGATTAAAGGGCGTATAAAACAAACTAAGCACCACGATGATCACCATTTGAATCATTAGCCAGACATTAAAGACTCCACCCCGAACCCAATACAGCTGGCGATAGCTGATGGCAAACACCGCTATCATCAACCCGCCTAGAATGAGCTTCAATCCAGTCTCCCCACGCAAATTCAGGATGGGCAAAACCAGATAAACAGCCCATACATAAGGGAAAAACCCTTGTTTTTGTGGAAATAACCGGAACTGCGCACGCTCAGCCATTCATTCACACCGCTTCCTGTTTTTTTCGGATATAAACCGATAGTAACATAAAAACTACCAAATACCCGAGCAAAATCAAGACATTACTCCAATGCGGAGCTGAGCCACGCACAATCTCCCATGCCCCATTTCCATAGTTGTAGGAAGGTAACCAATGACCAATCTTCTGCATTAATTGCGGCAAAATCTCAATCGGCATCCACATGCCCCCCGCTACAGCAAGCGCCATATAAATCACGTTGCTGACTCCACTAGCTGTATCCACCCGTTTCATAGCACCCACAAGCGTACCAATCGCCAAAAATGGAAGGGAACCGATCAAAATCCATAGCCCACTAAGCACCCATTGACCCGCAGATAAGGAGACACTGTTGATTAAATATCCTGCGATAAAAATACAAATGACCGAAAACAGATGCATCATCGTTTGCCCGAACATTTTTCCGAAGAAATAAACAGAACCCGGTAGCGGGGTAATCCGAATAAAGGTGGTCCAGCCTTGTGTTCGCTCTTGTACTAAACGGATGCCAAGCGTCATAATCGCTGAGCCCATTACACTAAAGGTTGCCATCGACATTAAGTAGTGAGCGCGCCAAGTCGGGTCATCGTTACCTGTATTAACCACGCGGGTGAAGATGAAGTAGAACATAATGGGCATGAGCAAGGACCAGAACACGTAATAAGGATTACGGATGATCCGCAGCATCTCGGCTTTACACTGTACAGTAATTAATCTCATCATTAGATAGCCTCCTCTTGGTTCATGGTCAATTGTTCAAAAGCATCATCCAAACGTCCCTGATCGATCCGAACATCCTTCACGGGAAGCCCATTAACAAAAATCGCTCGCAGCGCTTCATCCGTATCGTCTGTCGTCACATGAATTCGACCTTCCTTTTCATAACAATCTTCAATAGCGGTTAGTTCCAGCAGGCTCCTGCGTAATTTAGATCGATCACCTATTGGCAAAAAGGACACCGAACGCTTTACAATCCGCGATTTAATCTCATCTGGACTTCCGTCTGCAACTAAATGGCCTTTGCTAAACAACAGAATACGATCCGCAATATCTTCAGCTTCCTGTAAGTAATGTGTCGTGAACATTATCGTCTTACCCTGCTCCGCAAGTCCACGAACCGTATCCCAGAAACGCCGCCGGGAAGTAATATCAAGTCCAACCGTAGGCTCGTCGAAAAAGATCAGCTCTGGGTCACCTGCCAGGGCCAGGGCGAAGCCTAGACTACGTTTTTGACCGCCCGAGAGCTTCTCAGCGTATCTATTCAGATCCGCTGGCGCAAGCCCTGTAGCTTTAATTAGAAACTCCATATCCATCGGCTGTGGATAATAGCTACGGATCAGAGCAATGATCTCCCGAACCTTCAGCCGATCCATCACACTTACCTCTTGCAGCATCGCGCCGGTCTTTTCACGTACGATTTTATCTTTTGGATGTTGTCCAAATATTTTCACTGTACCTTCAGTGGGTTCTAATAGCCCCAATAACATTCCCAATGCTGTTGTTTTGCCTGCTCCGTTTGGTCCAAGAATAGCTGTAATCGAACCCTTGGCAATGTTGAAGCTGATATTATCTACTGCTTTCTTATCCTTATATAATTTGCTAACTCCATTCATCTCAATAACATTGTCCATTTCGTAACCCCTCCGATTCCGAATGCGTTTGATCTATTTCAATCATATGGAAAAAGGAGACCAGACATTAGTATGGACTGTCATTTCTTTAAGATGACAACTGTCACCTTCACAAAAAAAAAGAGGTTGTCCTATCCATAGTTTTAACTACGAATAGGGCAGCCTCTTTAAGCGAAATACTAGACTACCTCTTGAAAAATCCTTTTCCGAGAAGGAATTCCTTCATATGCATTCGCGCTGGCTGTGCCAACCGTTCTGCCATAATCACAGACCAAGGTGTATCCTTGGCACCATGAGTCCGCTCACGCATATAGTCTGAAGAGATTTTATCGTAAGTCTTGACCTGCTCCACTGTCGTTTCGGCATTGTAGCGATTGCGATGTAGAACAGCCTCTAATGGCAGACGCGGACGCAGGCTTGTAGCTCCATCAGGATAGCCCACACACATTCCAAATATCGGGTAAACCAGCTCAGGCAGTCCAAGCAAATCAGAAACCTCCCCGATCCGGTTACGGATTCCGCCGATATAAACAATCCCGAGCCCGAGTGATTCCGCAGCTACAGCAGCATTCTGAGCAGCAAGCGCAACATCAACGGTAGCTACAATAAGGTTCTCCGCAGAATCTTCATACGATGTCTCTCCCTGTAAATGAGGTTTTGTGACCTCACGCAGCCGATATAAATCCGCGCACCAGATCAAAAAGACTGGGCATTGTTGGATATAAGCCTGATTACCCGCTAATCCGGCAAGCTCTGCTTTTAGAGCCGGGTCAGTCACTGCAATGACACTATAGGCTTGTACACTGCTGGAAGTCGAAGCCATTTGGCCTGCTTCAATAATAGCTGCAAGCAGCTCTTCACTTACTGGCTTATCCTGATACTTGCGGACAGATGCATGGTTCATTAATAGAGATATTGTCTCGTTGTTTTCTTGCACAGCGCCCACTCCTTACATAGTTAGGTTTCTCTTACAGCTTTACCCGCTGCAAACGAAGTGCATTCAAAACGACGGACACAGAACTGAATGCCATCGCAGCTCCAGCTAGCCATGGAGCTAGAAATCCGAGTGCAGCAATCGGTATACCTATTGTATTGTATGCAAGTGCCCAGAACAAATTCTGCTTAATATTACTCATCGTTTTACGGCTCATCATAATGGCATCGGGTATGCTCTTCAGATCTCCCCGCATCAGTGTAATATCTGCAGCCTCCATTGCTACATCCGTACCTGTACCGATCGCCATGCCCGTATCTGCAGTAGCCAGTGCAGGAGCATCATTGATGCCATCTCCAACCATAGCTACCTTTGTCCCATTCCGCTGCAGCTTACGAACTTCCTCCGCTTTGCCTTCCGGCAGAACCTCTGCTAACACTTTTCGAATACCTGCTTGCTTCGCAATAGCTTCTGCGGTGATTTTATTGTCACCTGTAATCATAATGACCTCTATGCCCATCGCATGAAGCGCAGCTACAGCTGCTTTTGAGGTTGGTTTAATCGTATCGGCAACAGCGACAATCCCGGCAATCTCATCGCCCACCGCTACAAGCATAGCTGTCTTTCCTGCCTCTTCCAGTCTCTTCATGACTGGGGTCCACTCTGTGATGTCCAATTGATGATCTTCCATCATACGCCGTGTACCCACCCTAACTTGTTGATCGGAGACAACAGCCATAATTCCCCGTCCAGGTACATTATCAAACTGTTCAGCGGCGGGTAAGATCAATTCTCTGTCAGCAGCTCCTGCTACGATGGCTTCCGCAAGCGGATGTTCTGATAATTTCTCAGCTGCCGCAGTTAAAGCTAATAAACGATTCTCGGCGCTTTCTTTACCATAAGCGGCAATTCCAGTGGTAGTCACGATATCAGTCAGCACGGGCTTACCATTTGTAACCGTACCTGTCTTATCCAAAACAACGATCTTAACCCCTTGTGCGCCTTCTAAATGCTCACCACCCTTGAACAGAATACCAAGCTCCGCAGCGCGGCCCGATCCCGCCATAATGGAGGTCGGCGTTGCAAGACCTAACGCACATGGACAAGCGATTACGAGCACCGCAATAGCTTTTTCAAGGGCATCGGCAAATTGACCAGGTGCTGCCCAGAAGTACCAGACCAAGAAAGTGATCATCGCAATGCCTACAACAATCGGTACAAAAATACCTGAGATGACATCCGCGATCCGCTGGATAGGCGCTTTGGAGCCTTGGGCCTCCTCCACTACTCTAATGATTTGAGCGAGTGCAGTGTCTCTTCCTACTTTGTTAGCTTTAATTCTTAAGATCCCATTCTTATTTAATGTAGCACCGATAACGGTATCTCCGGTTTTTTTCTCTACAGGAATACTTTCTCCGGTCAACATAGACTCGTCCACAGAAGAGGAACCCTCTACTACCTCGCCATCCACCGGCACCTTTGTTCCGGGCTTCACCAATACAATATCGCCAGGAATCACTTCATCTGTCGAGATATTCATTTCTTTGCCATCACGGATCACGAGAGCCGTCTTTGCCTGAAGCCCCATTAAGCTCTTAATGGCGTCAGAGGAACGACCTTTGGCTAGCGCCTCGAACCATTTACCGACGAGGATGAGCGTGATGAGTACAGCACTCGTCTCATAATACATTTGGGTGGTATGATTCATTCCCTTCATACTTAATGAATCAATCGTCAGATAAAGACTGTAGAAATACGCTGCTGATGTCCCCAGTACGACCAACACATCCATATTGGCACTCCCGTTACGAAGTGCTTTATACGCGCCTACGTAGAACTGCCAGCCGATGATAAACTGTACGGGGGTCGCCAGAACAAGCTGAAACCAAGGATTCATAAATATCTCCGGTGTTGGAATCCAGCTTGTGAATGAGAAATGACCTGCCATCGCCCATAACAACGGGAAAGAAAGAATAGCAGAAATGATCCACTTCCACTTCTTATGCTGAATTTCCTGTACACGACGGTCCACATGATCCTTGCGGTCTTCTTTAAGTGTAGCTTTATATCCGATATTGCTTACCTTCTCCATGATCTCTCTTGGACGAATATTACCGGGAGTATATTCTACATGTGCCGTTTCCAGCGCTAAATTCACATTCACTGCTGCGATCCCCGGCGTACGACTCAACACTTTTTCGATCCGCGCCGAGCATGCAGCGCAGGTCATGCCTGATATATCAAAATCCGCGGTCTCTTTGACGGTATCATAACCAAGAGCGCGGATTTTATCTTCAATTTGTGGTAACCCTGATACAGAAGGATCAAATCCGACAGTGGCTTGTTCCAAGGCCAAATTTACATTTGCGCGAGAAACACCCTCCATCCGGGACAAACCTTTCTCAATTCGAGCTGCACAAGCAGAACAGGTCATGCCTGTAATCTGTACGGTCGCTTGCTGTTCATTGGGTGAAGCTGTTATTTTTAACTTATCCATGATTCCAAAGCCTCCTCATACCCCTATAGAGTATGATAATTTCTATAAAAAGAAAAGGCATTGGAGCTTATGGCATCCCCATAACAGCTCCAAGCCTTATTACTGTGCTTCAAATTAAACTACATCATACCCTTGCTCTTCAATAGCTTCTTTAATAGCTCCAAGGCTCACCTTGTTCTCATCATACTCAACGGAAACTTTTTTAGCTGCAAGATCAACTTTAGCAGTAGCTCCAAGATTACCTACAGCCTTCTCTACAGAGTTGACACAGTGACCACAAGACATTCCTTCGACATTTAATGTAGCGTTCGACATTATTATTACCTCCAGTAAATGTTATGAAGCTATGCTTAAGAAGCATTAGCTTATTATTTCATTAATTTGTTAACCGTGATTAGCAGCTCATCGATAACCTCATGTTCACCGGCTTCGATTCGTTCAACAATACAACTCTTCATATGCCCTTCCAGCAGCATCTTACCAACACCGTTTAGTGCCGCTTGAACCGCTGCGAGCTGATTGAGCACATCGTCACAATAAGTATCCCGCTCTATCATACCCTTTATCCCGCGGATCTGGCCTTCAATCCGGTTGAGGCGAGTATTCAAACCATTTTTGAAATCTGTCGAATGATGACTCATTCGTTCTCCAGATACTGAAGAATGACAGTCAGCTTCACAGGATTTCTCAGTTTGTTCTTGCTTACTAGTAGACATAAGGATCAGCCTCCTTGCCAATAATATAATATACCCCCGTAGGGTATGTCAAGAGATGTTCTTTATTTCCTATCCCCTAAATCCCATTTTTTCAAGCATAAACGCCTTCGGTATCTATATAAGGACGGTTAGCGTTTAAGCAGAAATATAAGACATATAGTATGGTGTGAAACTTATACTTCTTATATTTTAAAAAAACTATTGCTACCCTATTCAAATTTGAATATAATAAATTTTGCTTCTAACCTATGAACATTTTTTGAACGGATTTATCACTATTAGAAAAAGGAGCCTGCGAAGCATGCATACTAAAGAAAGTAATCTTAAACTCGTAGTTATCGGCCTGCTGCTCGGTATTCTGATGTCCGCGATGGACAATACCATTGTAGCTTCAGCTATGGGAACCATTGTTTCCGACCTTGGCGGTCTGGACAAAATCGTATGGGTCACTTCGGCCTATATGGTCATGGTAATGGCTGGGACCCCAATCTTCGGCAAGCTCTCGGATATGTATGGACGTAAACGTTTCTTCATGTTCGGACTGATTGTATTCCTGATTGGCTCAGCACTGTGCGGTACTGCAACCAGTATTACACAACTCAGTATTTACCGGGCTATTCAAGGGATCGGCGGCGGTGCACTAATGCCTATCGCCTTCACTATCGTTTTCGACATTTACCCGCCTGAAAAAAGAGGAAAGCTGACTGGCCTATTCGGTGCCGTCTTCGGAATCTCCAGTGTACTCGGACCATTATTAGGTGCATATATTACCGACTATGTAGGCTGGCAATGGGTATTCTACATTAACCTGCCGCTCGGAGTTATTGCACTGTTTCTGATCGCAACTTCGTACAAAGAATCGATCTCTCACGCTAAACAGCGCATCGACTGGGGCGGAGCCTTCACTCTCGTCGGCGCCATTATCTGCCTAATGTTTGCGCTAGAACTGGGAGGCAATCAATACGCTTGGGATTCCAGTGTCATTCTCGGCTTATTCGCCGGCTTCGCTGTACTCTTGCTGGCATTCATCCTCATTGAGAGAGTGGCGGCTGAACCTGTTATCTCGTTCGCGATGTTCAGTAAACGGTTGTTTGCAACAAGCAGTGTGACAGCCTTGTTCTATGGCTCTGCCTTTATCGTAGCCACCATCTACATTCCTATCTTTGTACAGGGCGTATTTGGCGGCTCCGCTACGAACTCTGGACTGATCCTCATGCCGATGATGATCGGTACGGTCGTGGGCAGTCAGACCGGTGGGCTACTTACAACCAAAACCAGCTTCCGCAACATTATGATCCTATCCGCTGTCTGTTTTGTAGCAGGTGTCTACAGTCTAAGCACTTTATCACCAGATACCTCCCGTCTCATGCTTAATGTATTCATGGCCTTAACTGGATTCGGCGTGGGCTTCTCCTTCTCCGTGCTAAGCATGGCAGCTATCCATAATTTCGATATGCGCCAACGCGGTTCGGCAACTTCAACAAGTACCTTTATGCGCTCGCTTGGGATGACGCTGGGGATTACGATCTTCGGTATTATTCAGCGTAACAACTTCACTAGCAGCATTAGCGAAGCTTTTGGCGGAAGTGAGCAGTCAGCAGCCTTCGGCGATCCACGGGCAGCCCTGACACCTGAAGCAAGAGCCAAGATTCCACCTGAAATTTTGGAGAAAATATCTAGTGCACTGTCCTCTTCAATCGCACATACCTTTATGTGGGCCATGATTCCTGCCGTCCTTGGTTTAGTCTTTGTGCTGCTGATGCCGAAAGACCGCCTCACCATCCCGAGTAAAACTGCTCAGGCGTCCGAGGGTAAAAGGTAATTATATGTCGATGAAATTGGCTATTCTCGGACTATTGCTTGAACGAAATATGCATCCCTATGAAATTACACTAGTCATGAAAGAGCGCTCCATGGACCGGATTACAAAGCTCCAGCTTGGGTCTCTCTACTACGCTGTCGATAAACTTGCACAAGATGGTTATATCGAAGCTTTAGAAGTGATTAGCAGCAGTGATCGCCCAGACAAAACCATTTACGGTATTACTGAGCAAGGTAAAAATTTATTCGAGCAGTTAATTCTACAGCAAATTAAAAAGAACGAGCCCTTCTATCATCCGATGTATATGGCTCTAGCCATGTCCCGTCATGTTGATCAAAACAAGGTGGAGAAGCTGCTCGAAGAACGTATTCGGGAAACCGAACATCAGGTGAATCTGGCTTATCAGGTATATGAAGAACATATTCCTATTGTTCCTCGTTCCGCCCTTCATCTCATGTACGGCACCTATGAACACACCCTTATTGAACTAAAATGGCTGCAACGTCTCTATGATGATGTTGTAGCACGCAAGTTGAATGACATTGGAACACCACTTAATACAGAGTAGAGTCCTTAGGGCCTCTACTCTTTTTTTGCTTTTCCAGAGACAATAAATACCATACTAGAATCTAAGCGTGTACAATATGTACGTGTACGCAATCATATTTCCCTGGGAGGAATCACATTGTTGAGAACGCTGCCTTTAAACAAGCGCGGTATACCAGCCAGCCGTATTGCTCTAGGTTGTATGGGATTTGGTGGGGGCTGGGATCATGAACCGATTACCACCGAGAATGTTAAGCAAGGACATGCAGCCGTCGACGCTGCACAATCTATTGGTATCAATATGTTTGATCACGCAGATATTTATACCCGTGGTAAAGCCGAGAAGGTATTCGGTCAGATCTTTAAAGAACGCCCAGGACTCCGCGAAGAAATCATTATCCAATCAAAGTGCGGTATTAAGCTAATGGAGCCTGGAGACAGTTCTAATGTCTTTGATTTCTCAAGCCAGCATATTCTAAGCAGTGTGGATGGAATATTATCACGACTAGGAACGGAATATATTGATATTCTGCTGCTGCATCGACCTGATCCTTTAATGGATCCGGAGGAAGTGGCCTCCGCATTACATCAATTGAAGACAGCTGGTAAGGTTCGTCATTTCGGCGTCTCCAATATGAGTGCAGCGCAGATCAAAATGCTGCAAGCCTATTGCGATGAACCTTTTATCGTAAACCAGCTACACATGAGCCTAGCCAAGCTCAGCTGGGTCGATGCTGGAATCAGTGTAAACCGTGAACCTTGGAAGGATATTACCTTTCCCGAAGGAACCCTTGAACATTGCCGAATGGAGAACATTCAGCTTCAAGCTTGGGGCCCACTCGCACAAGGCATATTTAGCGGACGTTCATTAGAGGATCAGCCAGAGAATATCGTCCAGACAGCCGCCATGGTTAAACAAATTGCAGATAAAAAAGGAACAACACCCGAAGCCATAGTGCTATCCTGGCTAATGACACATCCGGCAGCTATTCAGCCTGTGATTGGGACTGTGAATCCGCAGCGCATCGCTGCCTGCGCCGATGCGGACAAGCTGGAGCTTACTCGAAAAGAATGGTATGACCTATATGTTAGTTCACGTGGTACTCGTCTTCCCTAACTGAACCCACAATTAAAACTCGCAAGAATTCTTAATAGCCTAATCGCGCTTCACGCGCGATTAGGCTATTTTTAATGCAGTCGCCTCTTATATCGTTCTTTATTGCGAATAAAAATAGATATCAAGCGATAAACCGAGATAAATAGAGATAAATTAACATTATCGTTCTTTATAGAGTACAAATGAGACTTATTGACAGTTTTCTTTTCAAATTATTCCATGTATTATTCATTACAGAAGTTGTTCTTAATAAAGAACAATAATAACGAACCAAAGAAACTCAAGACATTGAGGGGAGGTATTCCTCTGAGACCCAGATCAGCAAAAAGAAGGCCTAAACGAAAGAAGCAAATCGGATTACGTGTTCTGCAATCAGGAATGGCTGTCTCCGTCTTGTTTCTGACTACCTCGCAGCAAGTGGGTAGTACCTATGGTGGTTTTGGAGCTACTGCGCAAACCACTAGCACCATTAGCTTTTGCGAAGTATTTCCAAACTCGATCAAGGGGCTTCTAACAGAACTCAAAGATCATATCGAAAGAGCTACTGCTTTAAAAGGATCTCTGCAAAGCTATACCCCTTCAGGCAGTCTCTCAGACGTTTCGGGAATAGAAGGCATGACGCTGGATGAGCTTGATGTCGCAGCGCAAGAGATTTCCACACAAATCTCCGCACTTCAATCTCAAATCAATGGCGTGAATGAGCAACTGGCCACCAACAGCCAAATTTGGAACGAAATCAATGGTGAGCTGAACGCAGCAGCAGCCGTCCTATTCCAGATTGGAGGATATATGACCTCTCTAGATTCAAACTGTCTAGAAATCAAGGATGAACCATTCTTCAGAGAGCTGCAAAGCAGCCTAAATCAAAGTGGGGTAATCTCTGAATCTCTAAATGCTTCATTAAAGGGAGTTATCCAGTACCTAAACTCCATACACGACATCGGCCTTCCATTTGCTTCGGTAGTGACCAGTGATGTATATGGACAACCCGAGTTACGCAATGAGGCGTTTCAGCAGCCGTTGCCTTTCCTGATTCCTTTTAGTCAGCCGGCCGGCAATATCTCTAGCGAACTGACCTCCACTTATGAGAATCTCAACACTGAAATGAATGACCTTAAAGAATCCGCTACTTCAGGAATCAGCAATCTTCAGAGTCAGCTCCAATTGATCAGTCAAGCCCGTGAACAACAATTGGAAGCCCTTGAGAAAGCCCGATTAGAGGCGCTGGAACAAGCGAAGAAAGAAGAAGAGCGTTTGGCCCTGGAGAAGAAGGAAAAGCAAGAAGCCGAGGACAAAGCGAAAGCAGAAGAGAAAACAAAAACGGAAGTGACTCCACCGACAGGTGAAGCAGCTCCAGAAAACATAAATAAAGAACAACCTGAAGCCCCAGCCACTAACCCAGTCGTTCCGGGAGTTGGTGAAGAGCCAACGATTCCACAAGATGTACCACAGCAAAAGGTTCCTCAGGAGACGCCAAAGGCGGAAGATACAACCTCTTCCCCACCGGCAGCAACACCAGCTCCTGCGGCCCCTCAACAAGACAAAGGTGGAGAATAATATGCGGATTAAAAAAATGATCAACAATACATTATCGAGCATCATGCTTGTCATCTTTATCCTGCTGGTGGTAGCTGTAGTTTTATCAAAGGCCTCCGGCGGTGAACCTGCCTTCTTCGGATACCAGATCAAATCCGTACTCTCAGGTTCGATGGAACCAGGAATTCACACCGGATCGATTGTCGCTTTAAAACCCGGAGGAGATATGAATCGCTTCAAAAAAGGCGATGTTATCACCTTTAGAAATGAAGAAAACCTGCTCATTACTCACCGTGTTGTGGAAGCAACAATGAACAACGCTACTGGTGAAGCCATGTATCGTACGAAAGGCGATAACAATGATGCGCCTGATATGAACCCTACCAGTTCAACGAATGTTGTAGCTGAGTATACCGGGGTTACCGTACCTTACGTAGGTTACGCTATGAATTTCGCAGTTTCCAAAGCTGGAAGTGTCGTGCTCATGATCGTACCAGGCTTGATGCTCCTGCTCTATGCCCTGTACTCATCATGGAAGGCTGTAGCTGCACTCGAAAAGAAAAATGCTGCTATACTGCCCACCTCTCCACCCCCAACTGAAATACAGTAATCCGTTGATTGTCCGCTTCCGCTTACGAACCGGAAGTTACAATATATAAATTTTATAAAAAAACCACAAAAACCGAGGAGGAATTTTAATTATGGGTATCAAAAAAACATTGGGTCTTGGCGTAGCATCTGCAGCACTGGGTTTATCATTGATTGGTGGAGGAACCTTCGCTTACTTTAGTGACACTGCACAAAACACTTCTACATTCGCTGCAGGTACACTCGATTTGAACTCCGACCCTTCTGTTATCGTAAATATCGCAAACCTGAAGCCAGGTGATACTGTATTTAAAACCTTCAAATTAAAAAATGACGGTTCCCTCGATATCGGATCTGTTCTTCTTAAGACAAGCTACTCCGTTAATGATGTGGGCGGTAACAACAACGGTGTTGATTTAGGTAAATCCATTAAAGTTAAATTCTTAACAAATCTTGATAAGAGTAATATATTTCAAGCCGATAAAGTAGTTTATGAAACAACACTAGCCGATTTGAAAGCTTTGTCCCCTGATATCGTAGAAAGAAAGTTTTTACTCAGTGAAGCAGCTGGAATTAAAGCCGGTACTAATGATACATTCGCAGTCCAATTTGAATTTGTTGATGATGGCCAAGATCAAAACTATTTCCAAAAGGATTCATTAACACTAACTTGGGATTTCTTTGCTAAACAAGGCAAAGGAACTGACTACTAATCTAATAAGTCTTCCATTCGAAGAGCAGCAGATTCTTATTCCGGAAAGCGGATAAGTAGATGCTGCTCTTCTCTTTACAATAAACTTTGTCGAATTTATCGATATTTGCTATACTAATAACAAAAAATACGGAGGGGCGTCAGCATAGTGGCACAAAATATGGGCCAACGTATCCAGCATCTCCGCCTAGAAAAGGGATTCTCCCTATCTGAGCTTGCGGACAGAGCGGATGTTGCTAAATCGTATCTTAGCAATGTGGAGAGAAACATCCAATCCAATCCTTCCATCCAGTTTATCGAAAAGATCGCCGATGCGCTTCAGGTATCCATCCATGCTTTGCTCTATGGAGAGCCTAATGATGCTGAGGAATCGCCTTTAGATTCGGAATGGTTCCGATTGGTGCAGGAAGCTATGGCCTCAGGCATAAGCAAACGCGAATTCAAGGAGTTTCTGGACTACCAGAAATGGCGCCTGGATCAGAAGGACTAATCCTTCATCTGATCTAATAAGATCCTCTTCTACTCATACTATCAAACATAAACGCCTTCGCCCTCCTAACATGGATGGCGAAGGCGTTTTATATTCTAACCATGTATCGTGTACAACTTATAGAAAAAGGGCACAGCGATTTATCGCCATGCCCTTTTTCGGTATATAACGCTCTAATGTATTACTGCACGGCTTGCACAGTCTTCTCCTGAAAGAATCGACGAATTTCATCTGCCTTTATGCCAGCCTTCTTAGCTGCTAATAATAAATGTACCCACTCTACGTCTACATCAATAACCTGCTGTTCTCTGTTGCTTCCCTGGTTGGACTTGTCCAAAAAATCTCCTCCTAAGATTTTACGTCCCCAGGCAATCCGGCTGTCATAGTATTTCTACCTTAGACCCGCGACTTTGTGCCCCTGTCTTTCGGCAGGTTTACCTTTTACTGGACCCTTTACACGAAAGGATCTACTTCAAAAAGGATGAAAAACGCTAACTGCAATAACATTATACTATACTAAAGTGGAAAAGTGTGTCGATTTCTGATTAGTTTTTCCATTAAAAAACAAAAAATAGAAGCTCTTTTCTGTGATATCTTGTCCTATTAACACGATACTCGTCCTATTCATAAAATTAATTAAGACAATATAATGATGCTTCCTTCCCTATTAGTTAAAAATAAGGATATTAGAATCATTTTAGTGGGCCTTAGGAATGGGTAATGAGAAGAAACAGCGTTCTTTTCATTAGAACAAGCTAACCCATACCATTTTGCGAACGTATTGGACGAAAGAATGAATTGATTACACGTGTGGAAAGTAGCACAATAAGATGAGAAATGAAACCGCAATCATCACAGCTCCAGTAAGCGTTGACACAAAATGTCACGTATGGAGTTCATCCGTTAAGGAGGATGTATTCATGGCAGCCAAAGAGCCCTATAACGAATCCATTTGGAGTAAGTATTACGGACCCAATTTAGGCTACATTCAAGAAAGATATGAACAGTTTGTGAAAGATCCATCCACCGTAGAGAATAATTATCGCGAGCTTTTTACAAATTCGGGTCCCCCACCCCTAACACCGGACAGCGAACCGGCTCCACAGCCTCGCATTTCGGGAGACACCGAATGGCTTAGAAAGGCAGTAAGAGCTTCCAAGCTAATCGCTAATATTCGTATATATGGCCATATGGCCGCTGATATTGATCCGCTTGAGCGTGATCACAATCCCATGGCTAAATATCTCGAACTCGAAACCTATGAGCTGACTCGTGAGGATCTGATCGCACTACCTGCCACGCTCATTTGGGAGAATGCCCCGAATGATGTGCATACCGGATGGGATGCAGTTCAGCGTATGCGTCAGGCTTACACCAAGACGATCGCCTATGAATTCGGGCATGTGCATGAAGAACAAGAACTGAAATGGTTGAACAGACAGGCAGAATCCACAAGCTCACCAGCGCCTTTAAATAATACAGAACGTAAAGAGCTGCTAAACCGCCTGATCCAAGTCGAGCAATTCGAAACCTTCCTCCACAAAACCTTTGTGGGTCAGAAGCGTTTCAGCTTGGAAGGCAATGACGCTCTCGTACCGATGCTCGATGAAATCGTACGCGCTGCTGCGCATGACGGTGCAGAGCATATTCTGATGGGCATGGCGCATCGTGGTCGCCTCAACGTTCTTGCACATATTTTGGGCAAACCTTATGATATTATATTTTCAGAGTTTCATCATTCTCCAAACAAGGAGCTTTTCCCTTCCGAAGGCTCTACAGGCATTAACTATGGCTGGACGGGTGATGTGAAATACCATCTCGGTGCAGACCGCGCTGTTCGCGAAGGAGAAACCGTACGCACAAGAATAACACTAGCGAATAACCCAAGTCACTTGGAATTCGTCAATCCTGTCGTGGAAGGCTTCACTCGTGCTGCTCAAGAAGATCGGAGCACAGCCGGATTGCCGAAGATTGATACCAGTAAAGCTATAGCGGTGCTAATGCATGGCGACGCTGCTTTTCCAGGTGAAGGAATTGTTGCAGAAACACTTAATATTGGCAAACTTCAAGGTTATCAGAATGGCGGGACGATCCATATCATTGTTAATAACCGGATCGGCTTTACGACAGAAAGTGAAGACTCCCGTTCAACGCATTATGCGAGTGACATCGCAAAAGGATATGAAATTCCAATTATCCATGTCAACGCTGATGATCCCGATGCCTGTATATCAGCTGTTCGTTTAGCTAGCGCATATCGCAATCAATTCAAAAAGGATTTCGTTATTGATCTCATCGGTTATCGTCGTCATGGACATAACGAAATGGATGATCCTGAAACTACGCAACCTATCGTGTACGGCAAGGTGCGTAATCATCCAACCGTTTACAAGGTGTATGCGGAGCGGCTACAGCGTGAGAAAATCCTTACAGCTGAAGATGTACAAAAGATGCACATTGAAACAGAAGGCGTATTGCAACGTGCATACGATAGTATGAAGGAAGGCAATCACAAGAAAAAAGAACCAAAAGCCTTCGTTCCTCTTCAAACAGAGCGCTCAGCGGCAGGGACAACAGCCGTACCGATCTCCAGTCTGCAAGAGATTAATCGTGAGCTACTGACCGTACCTGATGGATTCCAAGTCTATCCGAAACTGGAACGTATTCTGCAGCGTCGCAAGGATGCATTGAATGAGGGTGAAAAGGTCGACTGGGCACTCGCCGAGTCTCTCGCCTTCGCTACCATCCTGAAGGATGGAACGCCAATTCGACTTAGCGGTCAGGATGCACAGCGCGGCACCTTTGCACACCGCCATCTAGTACTGCACGACAGCAAAACTGGAGAATTATTCTCTCCGCTTCATCAGCTAAGTAATTCCCGTGCTTCCTTTGGCGTATATAACAGTCCGCTATCTGAAGCTTCTGTGCTAGGTTTTGAGTATGGATATAATGTGTTCGCACCAGAAACTTTCGTCATCTGGGAAGCACAATATGGCGACTTCGCCAATGCAGGTCAGGTTATATTTGATCAGTTCATTGCCGCCGGACGTGCGAAATGGACGCAGCGCAGCAACCTCGTCGTCATGTTACCGCATGGTTACGAGGGACAGGGACCCGAGCATTCCAGTGGTAGATTAGAACGCTTCCTGCAGTTATCCGCGGAAGAGAACTGGACCGTTGCCAACTTGACCACCGCTTCTCAATATTTCCATGTCTTGCGGCGCCAAGCTGCTTTATGTGGACAGGAAGACGCTAAACCACTGGTGATTATGACGCCGAAGAGTCTCATTCGTAATTCGCGCAGCACATCTGCCGGTACTGAGCTCGCCTCCGGACAATTCCAGCCTGTGTTAGCAGAGCCCCTGCTAGGCCAGAAACCAGGTGAGGTCAAACGTCTAGTAGTCTGCAGCGGTAAAGTAGCTATCGACATCCAAACAGAGCTAGAGGCTGCTTCAGACAAAGATTGGTCATGGCTACATGTACTACGCTTGGAGCAACTCTACCCGTTCCCAGAAGTTGAACTGAGTGCTCACTTAAGCTCCTTCACATCCCTTCAGGAAATTGTCTGGGTGCAAGAAGAGCCGAAGAATATGGGCGGATGGAGTTATACCGAACCTCGGTTACGCGCCATCGCACCGAACAACACTAGCGTAAGATATATCGGACGTCCTGAACGTTCCAGTCCTGCGAGTGGTTATGCAGATGTTCATAGCTTTGAACAGCGTAGAATTGTTTCAGAGGCCCTAAAAGCAAATTCACAAGTACAAACAGCTGTACCATCCTCTTAAGAGGATGGTATCACAATAGCGTAAACCATTATGTTTGGGGAGGTAACGGCCTGTGTCAGAAATCTTAGTACCCGATCTGGGAGAATCTATATCCGAAGGAACCATCTACAAATGGCTGGTTAAAGAAGGCGACACGGTAGGTCAAGGTGATGTGCTTGCTGAGTTAGAGACGGATAAAGTCAATTTGGAAATTAGTGCGGAGGTGGAGGGTGTCATCTCCTCCATCCTGCGTCAAGCGGGCGAGAACGTAGCCGTGGGCGAAGCCATCGGCATCATTGGAGCCGCTAGCGGCAGTACACCGCAGGCCGCTGAGAGCAAAGCGCCTGAAGCGGCACCGGCAAGCGGCAGCGCAGCAGCCGCACCTGTAGCAGCGCCCGAAGTCGCTGTAGCGGGTGGCGAAAGCCCCGCTGCACTGGCATCGCCGGGCGCACGCAAGCTGGCACGGGAGCGCGGCATCGACCTCGGCGATGTTAGCGCCCGTGATCCTATCGGCCGGATTGGTCAGGCCGATGTGTCGGGCCATGGTGCAGCAGCGCCACAGGCCGCTGCACCGGTAGCTCCGGCGGCGCAAGCCAAGCCGGAGCCAGCGAAGCCGGCAGCGAGCAAAGCCGCGCCGGACGATGGCAAGCACGTGGAGCGCAAGCGCATGTCGCGCAGACGGCTCACGATTGCCAGCCGCTTAGTTGAAGCGCAGCAAACTGCCGCCATGCTGACCACCTTCAACGAGGTGGATATGACCGCGATCCTCGACATCCGTAAGCGCCGAAAGGATGCGTTTAAAGAGAAGCATGAAGTTGGACTAGGCTTCATGTCCTTCTTCACCAAAGCTGTGATCGGAGCGCTGAAGACCTATCCACTGCTGAACGCTGAGATCGACGGTGAAGATCTGGTCGTTAAGAAGTTCTACGACATCGGCATTGCAGTTGCAGCTAAGGAAGGTCTGGTGGTTCCGGTTGTCCGTGACGCGGATCGCCTAAGCTTCCCGGAAATCGAACGCCAAATTGGCGATCTCGCTTCCAAAGCACGCGCCAATACACTCAGCCTCTCCGAGCTACAAGGCGGAACGTTCACCATCACAAACGGTGGTGTATTCGGTTCCCTGTTATCCACCCCGATTCTGAATACCCCTCAAGTGGGTATTCTAGGGATGCATAAGATTCAATTGCGCCCAATCGCGCTGGACGAAGAAAGAACCGTTAACCGCCCAATGATGTACATCGCCCTTTCCTACGATCACCGGATCGTTGACGGCTCTGAAGCGGTTAGCTTCCTTGTTAAAGTGAAGGAATTGCTGGAAGATCCAGAAGCACTGCTGCTGGAAGGCTAACCCTGATCGATCTTTCGACTTAAGAATATAAAGAAGGTATCCCTAAAGCTTCGCATTAGGGATACCTTCTTTTATATCTGAATCAACTTTTGAGATGAAGTATTTCATAAGTACAGGGTGAATCATGAATCCTTAGTTTAGAAAGCCCGGCGCTGTCAGCAATGCTACCTACCTTGCATATGATCTAACTGCATTTTGTACACTTATTTATTTCTGATCTCCCATATCCTCTTCCTTCATTGCATTCTCTACAACTAAAATCCGCAAAAACGTTTATTTCCACTAATCTAAGCATCAATAGCTGTATTAAATACAACTACAGAGCTTATATAAAGGTATTAGTTAACTTTAATTGTATATAGTACAACTAACTTAGCGCATGCAACTACAAAACTACAAGAATCTACTTCAGCAGCTCACTAGCCACCTGAAGAAATTGCTCCTTGGTCAAAATCTTATCTCCGTAGCTAGTGAGCGTATAATACGCATCCTGCTTCTCGTTATACCAATTCAGATAGTCGTAACTGACCTCTTTCTTTACTACTTTGTTATAAACAACCTCCGTACCTGCTACTACAATCTTATCCGCTTGATTCTCAGGTTCTTGCTCCACGAACACTTTCCCGCCATGCATGATCGTGGCAGAGATACTTATAAAAGCATTATTCTTCGAATAAATTGCACTGATCCAGCCTGGTTCCGACCATGGAATAGCCTTCATAAATATATTATGGCTCCCCTTCTCTTTGTTCACCTGGGCTGTAAGATCTTGTAATGTCTCCTGGTATCGAGAACTTTTCTTATCTGCATCCGTTGTCGGATAATTAGGGTATATAACCCCATATTTAAAAGCATACCCTGATGCCATTGCAGGAAGCATCGGTGCCTCTGTCCGTTTGATTTCCTTTAAGAAATCAGAGTATACGCCTATCCGCTGCTCTTTATACTTAAATTGCAATTCTGTCGCCATGCCTTCTGCACCTGCTTTGTTGTTCATCAAATATGCAATCAGCTCACCCGGTTTAGCAAATGTATCGGCTTGCTGCGCATATTTATCATAGGAGGCTACTCCTGCCGATTCATTCGGGGCAACATGCTGGACCTTCACTACGCCTTCACTATTGCGGATCTGGATATATTCCGATGCAGCATAGGCTGTCACAGAGATCAGCAGGAACAATGCTAACATACTGGCAATTGCCGTTGTTTTATTCATCATCCGCAGCGAAAAAGCCCGCTTTCGAGAGGATATGCCATGGATACGACCCATGACCTTCTCTTCTACATCGATTTTACCCAGAAGTTCATTGCCGGCCGAGGCATAGATTATATCTTGGTATTCATCGCTGATTGTGGTTCGTTCCATTTGATCTCCTCCTCCAATTTTATAGCTTCCTGCACCTTCCGCTTGATCCGGTTCATTCTCTTCGTCAGTGCATTCGGACTGACCCCAAGAATTTCGCCTATCTCTGCATAAGTCTTCTCTTCAAAGACCCGCAAAATAAGCATATTCCTCTCTTCCAGCGATAACTGTGTTAATGCGGCTGACAATGAGGGATTAAACAACCGATCATCCAGCTCTTGTTCAGGACTTGCAGACATAAAATCAGGCTTGAAGATACTCATGACCCGCTTTTGCAAACGGCGTCTGCGCAGCAGGTTTAAACAATGATGATACGCGATACGATAAAGCCATGCCGAGTAATGCATTTGCAATTTGTATTGATGGATAGATTGATAGCCCTTTACCAAAATATCCTGAACTGCGTCCTCCGCATCCTGCTTGTTCTCTAACAAACGATAACAATAGCGATAGATCGGCATTTGAAAAGCTTGGACAATAAAAGCATATTGGTCGGTATTGCCTTTTTGCACACTAGCTATGCACTCTTCCAATTCCTTGGGGTCTAACAAATCCTGTGGCGATGTAAGCACCTCCTTACCCTTTATATCTTCTATAACACTTGAGCCTAGAAAAAAGTGCCTATGTACACCAAAATCGGAGCAAATCAGTATAAACCTTTGTTGCACAGAAGTAATTCCAGCGTGATATAGAATGTTTAACAGACCGAGGAAACCTTATTTCAGAAAAATATGCAGTTTCCGGCTACAGTCGGACTCAAATGCAGCCATTTGCTCAAATTCACTCCAATTATACACATTTAGAGGCTAATAAGAGCTATGCAGTCTGTATAGCTCTTAGACTCCACAGGTATTTTTGGGGGCACACTCCACGTACTGAACACACTTCTAACCAATAAAAAAACGTACAACTGTTGTCAGTTGTACGTCTTTTATAAATATCCTTAAGCCGTCCGTTCTGTAGCTTTGAGCCGAAGCGCCTTCTTCTCTTCCGCTTTCTCCACTGGCGGTTTTAGCGAAATCGCGATGATGCAGGCCAGCAGACACAAGAGACCAAAGATCACGAAAGTAGGTTTAAACCCGCCCAGGAAGACGGCGATGAACGAACCGGAAAGGGCTCCAATACCGAAACCTTGATATACGATTCCATAGTTCTTACTGTGATTTTTAAGACCAAAGAAGTCACTGACAATCGCCGGGAACACTGTAATGTTACCCCCGAAACAGAATGCAATGGCTGCTACACAAGTGAAGAACAGTCCGAAATTCAGCGTCGCATAGCTAAGGGTCAGCATAGCGGCTGCCGTTACTGCAAGCGAAGCACCTACCAGCTTCAAACGGCTCATTTTGTCAGACAAGGCACCCAAGATTAAACGCCCTGCTGTATTAAAAATTGCAATCATCGCTACGGCATTAGCTGCCGTCTGTACATCAAGTCCAGCCAGCTGCACCCCGATGTCTTTAACAATACCGATCAAATACAGACCACACATACAAGCGGTAAAGAAAATGATGAATAACAGATAAGCTTCTTTTGTACGTAGCATTTCTTTTACCGTGTAGTCCTTCGGTTTAGCGATAGTCGAAGCTGATGTTGCACCCAGTGATGCCGTTTGTACTGGAGCTTCTCTGACAAGTAAGGAACCGATTACAATCATCACCATAACAATCATGCCCCAATACATAAACGTATTAGATACACCCACCGAGTCGATCAAACTACCATTGATATATTTAAATATCAAGCTCCCCGTTCCGTAAGCACCCACGGACACACCGGAGATTAAGCCTTTATTATTCGGAAACCATTTAATTAAGTTAGATAATGAAGTGATATAAGCTGTTCCGTCTGCAAAACCAACGATTACCCCAGCCAATATATAGAACATCAGCAGCGAATTCGCCTGAGAGCTAAGAATCAATCCTAGACCAAGCACAATCCCTGCGGTGGCAGTTAACCGGCGAAGACCAAAACGATCCTGCAATTTCCCTGCGAACAAAGTCGCAAAAGCGAGTGCAAAGCTCGTGATCGAAAACGTAATCGAAACAGCGTTAAGCTCCCATCCGAATTTTGTTACCAGATGTGCATTGAACAAGCTCCATGTATAAATGGTACCTAGACCCATCTGCATAATTACGGTTCCTAATACGATAAGCCACCGTTTTGCGTTTTTGTTGTCTTTCGTCGAAGTCATGGTCTATTCCTTCTTTCTCTCTCGTGATGTGCTACAAGAGCTTCTATCGCCTCTTTATTGTAGCTAAACCAGCGGATGTTGAGAGAAATCTGGCATGAAATGACGCAAATGAAGAATGAACTGCATTTATAAGCGCATGATCTGCCTGAATTCTTTTACCTTACTGCGACTTACGGGCACCTCAAACTCCAAATCATGCAAACGCAGCAAGTACGTATTGTTGAACCAAGGGATGATTTCCTTGATTTTGGACAGGTTAACGATATAGGAACGATGGCAGCGAAAAAAACGATCCTCCGGCAGGCGATTATAAAAATCGCTGATGCTGAGCGCCATACTATATTCCTCACCTTTAGTTATTACGCTCGTACTTTTCTCTTGTGCGGAGGCGTAATAAATATCGTCGGCATTCACTACGATAATCTTTTCGTTTTTCCACAGATTCACCTTATCACTGACGGGATTACGTTCCTCTTCCCCCTGTCTTCCGCGAGCAACGAATGCCCCCTCTAGCTTGTGCAGCATAGCTTTAATGCGAACCTCACTGTAGGGTTTAAGAATATAGTCAAACGCTTCAATCTCAAATGCCTCAGCGGCATGCTCCTTATACGCAGTAATAAACACTATATAAGGTTTTACCGAGAATCTGCTAATATTCTGAGCCAGCAGCACTCCGTCTATCGAGGGAATGTTAATGTCCAGAAAGATCACATCTACCGTCTCAACCTGTAAAAATTTGAGTGCATCCAGCCCATCTTCAAATTGTGCGGCAATATCGATCCCGCTGTGTGTCTCAATTAAATAAGCCAGCTCCTGTCTTGCCAGCTCTTCATCCTCTACGATGATCGCTCTCATAGCCCCTCCTTTTTGACATCAAAAAAGATGTCCGTCCCTTTATCCAATCTCTGAATGGTAAGTCCTGTCCCATAGATCAGCTTGACCCGTTGATGTACATTAAATAGTCCGATTTTATTCTCCGGCATATCGCCAGCATAGACCTTCTCTATGGTATCTTCGCTGATGCCAGCTCCGGTATCCCGAATGCCAACCCGCACATGATCGCCTTGATCTTTTACAGAGATCGTTACCGTTCCCTTCCCTCTTACCTTCAGTATGCCATGGATGATCGCATTCTCTACAAGCGGCTGAATAATCAGACTCGGAATCCGAACTTGAACCTCATCAATATCATAAAGCACGTTAAGACGGCTTCCGAAGCGCGCCTTTTCAATCTCAACGTATTGCTGGACCTGCTGTAGCTCTCGTTTAATGTCGATAAATTCATCCGTCAGCTCCAGATTGTATCTCATATAACCGGACAGATTCACGATCAACTCACGCGCCTTATCCGGATTAATCCGAATCGAGGACGCAATCGCGTTCAGCGCATTGAACAGAAAGTGTGGGTTAATGCTTGTCTGCAGCGCCTTTAGCTCCGCTTTGTTCGCCATTTCTTTAATGCCCTCAACCCGCGATACTTCCATTAGCGTAGAGATCATTTGCGACAAACCTACAGCCATAGCTTGTAAAGAATAAGTGATCTTGTGGGCTCTGGTGTAATAGATTTTGAGCGCTCCCGTCACTTCACCTTTTTCCTTCAATGGAATAATAATCAGCGATTTAATCTCCGGATTCACATAATCACTATCGTCGTTACGGATCGTAATTTCACCACTGGACAACGTCACTTTCGTTTCTTCGCTTATAATTTCATTGGTCGTAGTATAATCCTCTTCTCCAACACCAACGTAAGCGAGAATGAGTCTTGTATCCGAAATAGCTACAGCGTCTGCACCGATATCTTCTTTGATAATTTGGCAGATGGTACGAAGCGACTCGGGATTAATATTGCGAAAATATGGCAAGGTCTTATTGGCAATATCCAGTGCCAGCTTGGACTGCTTCGCTGCAATCCGTTCCTTTTCACCTTCCACACTCTGCACTAGCATGACAATCAGACCAACACTAATCTGGCTCATAATCATCGGAAAAGCAATTTTGGACACGATATCCACACCCAGCGACGACGGTTCGGCCATCACTAGAATGAGTAGCATCGTCAGGGCTTCACAGGCCATCCCGGCCAAAATACCGGCCATCCAGCGACGTTCACCTGAAGTGCGGCGGTATATTACTCCTGACACAATCCCTGCGGTAATACTCGTAATCAGACAAGGAAGAGAGGTTACCCCTCCAATATCAATTAGAAAACGGTGAACCCCTGAGATGATGCCTGTTATGAGTCCTACCCATGGCCCGAACAAAATCCCACCAGACACGATGGCGATAATTCGCACATTCACAAGCGAGCCTTCCACATTAATCCCACTATAGGTACCAAAGATAGCGAATAAACTGAAGATCGTCGTCGCTATGGCAAGCTCCTGCGGGGCGTAGGTTCCTTTTTGAAAAATCTCTTTAAACCGCGGCAGACGAGTCAGCACGAATAGACACATCAGCAGTAGTGCAGCTCTTTCGAATAATTGCAGTAATATCGTAAACGTATATTGCACGGTCTCCGCCTCCAAAGGACTAGATGTCGACTTATTATAAAGATAGTTCATGCCTCTGTCCATTCAGCCTATCCTTTAATACCTCTATTGAAACTCTTGTTGTATGATAGGAACAGAATAAAAGCATACATATACGGAGGTGGGCGGTTTGCAAAAATTAGAACATGAGGCAGATATCATACAGCTTGTACAAAATGATCCCTGGATGATGGATATATTAGAGAATGCTAGATCGCTGCATTTACCTGACTGGTGGGTTTGCGCCGGCTTTGTGCGTGCAAAAATTTGGGACACCCTTCACGGCTTCGAAGAACGGACACCTTTGCCAGATGTTGATGTTATTTATTATGACGACAGCAATCTTCAAGAGGAGGTGGAGAAGGATTGGGAGGCGAGACTACGAAGCCTGAATCCTGCTATTCCCTGGTCTGTTAAAAATGAAGCAAGAATGCATACCGTCAATCAACTTCCACCGTATACATCAGCTGTTGATGCGATATCCAAGTTTCCGGAAACCGCTACAGCGCTTGGACTCTCCCTAGATCCATCAGGGAAAATCCTCCTAGTCGCTCCACACGGAATTTACGATGTTATTCATGTAGTATTACGACCTACCCCACATTTTACTGAAAACCCGAGCTTACTCCCTATTTATGAACAACGCGTTATTAAAAAGAACTGGCAGGCGACGTGGAAACAGTTGCAGATCAGCGCTACCTAAAATAACAAAAAGCAAGCCCCTAATATAGCAGGGCTTGCTTTTCTGGTTTTATTACACCGCCAAATCGATACCTACTACACCAACGACATCTCCCTGACGATTCTTAATCGCTCTGGATAATGTAACACAAGAACGCTTCGTAATCGCAGATACATAAGGCTTCGAGACATATTCACCTTCATTTATGGCCCCATTCCACCAATCACGCCGCTTGGCATTCAAGAGGCCAGCCGCTGGCTCGGAATAGATAAAGGTCCCATCCGTCCGATTGGACCAAATGGCTTGTACATCCGGATTTTTTTTAATGTAAGAGGTCAAAACACCTTGATGAACTTCAGTATCTGGGTCGTACAGTTCTTCTTTAGCTGAAATTGTCTCCAAGAGACTCTGCATTTCTTGAAGCCGGGCTGCATATTGGCTCATCTCGATTTCTTCTCGACCCGCAATGCCGGTAACCGACTGCTGCAACGATTGCGACTCGGCTAACAGATTGGCGCTGACTTCGTTCAGCTGCCCGATCTGGCTTCGCTGCCGTGTCACCTGTTCCAGCGTAAGATCCACATTGGCAATCGTCTCATTCACGATAGCCACTGCCCCACTCAGCTCCGTCGTCACTTCAACTATCAGCTTGCCCTGCTTCGCGGCAGCATCGATGGTTTCCGTTACTGCGCTGCCTACCTCATCGACTCTCGAAGCAATATCATCGAGTCGAAGCTTCACCGTGCCGACCTCGTTCACCCCACGTTCCACTGAATCTTGCTCTTTCGTAACGGATTCCAGCACCTGCTGTACTCCGTTATTAATGTCGAGCAAGATGCCAGAGGAACGGTCGACCGAGCTCTTGCTTTGATCAGCCAGCTGCCGAATCCGGCTGGCCACCACCGCAAATCCGCGGCCCTGTTCCCCGGCCCGGGCCGCTTCTATGGAAGCATTAAGTGCTAGCAGCGAGGTCTCATCCACAATTCCGTTAATAAGCGTATTGATCTCTTCTACCATCGCAATATGATTACTCAAGATAGTAAACTTAGCTAACATGTCCCCGCTCTGCATCTGTAAATCCTTCATCACAGCATCTGCGATGCTCAAGGAATCTACCATGGTTGTCATTCCTTGACGGGCATATTGCATATTTGACCCCAGTCTCTCCGTCAACTCTTCGATATGTGTGGTAACGGATGCTACTCCGCCCATTGTCCGATAAGCACCTTCAATGTTAGCTTTAGCTTCGTTACTGCGAATCCGCAAATCCATTTCATATTCATGTGAATAATCAGCTGTCCGCTGCAGCTTTTCTGTATGACGGCTGATTTCTTCGAGTGCACCATGCAGTCGGTCCGAAGTAACTACAATCTCATTGCCAAGCAGCTCCACCTTACTATTAGCTTCCTTCAGCAGTACTTCTTTACGATAAACGTAGCGGGACAAATTTAGCAGGACCCAGCCTAGAGAAGCCATAAGCAGGATGATTACCAGCTTATGAATCCAGAACATGTCTATCAACAAACTGTAAACACTGACAAGGAGCAACAGGACGACTACAAAAATCTGGCTTCGACGAATCTGCATCATTATTCCCACTCCACTCGATTGATGTTATGTATTCTAACATTATATCAGCAGAGTTAATTAAAGGAAATACTTTCTATACTATTCCTTTTCGATCAGTCCTTCCACACGCAAATCCATATTTATGGAGGACCTATACCAACGTTACCGTAATATACGAATATATTTGGAGATAATTGGTCGAGAGGGAATCCGTAATTATTGTCGAATATATAAGCAAATTGCCACTGGAAAAGAGGAACACATTATGCATACTACATCTCAAACTCCTCGTCAGACCCATTGGAATCGCGTGCTGCTCAATGCATTCTGGATCATCCTGATTGTGGATTTAAGTATTCATATGTTTGTTTCTCAATGCTTATGGGGCCAACATTCGGATACCCTAACCAGAGGAGAGTTTATTACTCAGTCGCTGATTCCTGATTCCGTCATATTGACTTTGATCATTATTCTGGAATTTATCTATAGATGGAAACCCCAATGGTCCGAGCTAGCTATTACAGTAGCGAGCCATTTATTTGCGCTTCTTATTATCATCAATCTCAATGATGAACTGTATGTTAAGTCATTAATTATGCTGCTGCCGCTGCTTGTATCCATGATCTATATGAAGTCTAGTTACATGATAGCCTCTTCTGCAGTTTGTCTACTGTACACGATCATTTTATTCATCAAGGCATCTAATCACGGGTATGTCCCTATCACCCAAACTATCATTATTGTTCTTATTTTTGCTGCTACTGCTTTAGCAGGCTTTGCAGTTATCGGTCGCGGGCGTGATTTGATGCGATCCCTGGAGAACTCCGTAAAGTCAGAACAGGAGTTACGCATTCAGAATATAATCATGGACCGGATATCCAAGATCGATCCTCTGACGGACCTTTATAATCATAAGACGTTTCATGAATACTTAGGATGGCTGATCGATCATCAGCAGAGTAATCCATTTCCTATGCAGCTAGCCGTCATGGACATCGACAACTTCAAAAAAGTAAATGATTCCTATGGGCACTCCGTTGGAGATATCGTATTGCAAAAGGTTGCAGCGATCCTCCTCGAGCATGTCGGTCCTGATGATTTCGCGGCTCGCTTTGGCGGGGAAGAATTTGTCGTCATTCTGACTTCTAAGACCCTTGATCATTCTCATGAGATTATGAAGCATATTCTAACGTCCATCTCCGATACCCCCTTTGCGGAAATGAACGACAAAAACGTAACCGTCAGTATCGGTATGCACGATTTTATAGGTACAGATTCCAAAAACTCTACATTTCAGAAAGCAGACGATGCACTTTATGAGGCTAAGAACACCGGGAAGAACAAAATCGTAATCAGCTAAAGGCCGAACACAAGCAAAAACGCCTTCGGCGTCCCTAATGGACGGTAAGCGTTTTTGTGTTCATCTGCTTGAATCTGACTGCTGTATCCCATAGCGCCTCTGTGTTTCTAAAAGCTCTTCGACTGCCTGCTTTGGCACAGGTCTGCTAATCAGGTAGCCTTGGATCTTGTCGCAGCCTAATTGCTTGAGCACATCCATCTGAATGACCTCTTCTACACCCTCTGCTACAACTTTCAGTCCCATATTATGCCCCAACTGTATAATGGACTGCACAAAAGACTGGCTGTCAGCTTTTTCTGAAAGCGAATCAATAAAGGTTTTATCCATCTTGAGCGTTGAAATCGGCAATTGCTGCAAATAGCTAAGTGATGAATAACCCGTTCCGAAATCATCCAAGGCGATACTAATGCCCTTAGACTTTAGAAACTGCAGCTTACCCAGAATACTCTCAAATGATTTCATAAAAATAGACTCGGTGATTTCCAATTCAAGGCAGCTTGGATTTAGGCCACTTACTGCCAGACTATCCTGTACCCTCTCGATAAAATCGTTCTGGAATAGCTGAATAATCGAAATGTTGACCGATATTTTATAAGGAACACCAGTACGATCTTGAATACCTTTCATAAAGATGCAAGATTCGCGAAGCACCCATTCACCAATATCGATGATCAGTCTGGAATCCTCAGCAATTTTTATAAAAGAAAGTGGAGATACAGAACCGAGAGATGGGCTGTTCCAACGAATTAAAGCTTCAAAGCCAGAGATGAATCCGGATTCGATATCCATCTGGGGCTGATAGTTCAGTTCAAATTCATTATTGTTCATAGCACTGCGCAAATGTTTCTCTATATTCATTCGTTCATTAAACGCTGTATGCATCGATTTGTCATAGACTACATAAGTTCCTTTGCCATCCTCTTTAGCACGGTACATCGCCACATCCGCATTACTCAAAATTTGCTCGGCCGTCTCTCCATCCTCTGGATAAAAGGAAATTCCGATGCTTAGCGAGACGTACAGATTACTCTCTCCTATTAAAAAGGACTGCCTGAACGCTCTCATTATACGCTCTGCCAGACGCAATACAGCCTCACGATCCTCTGTATCTTTAATAAAAATAACAAATTCATCTCCACCTAGCCGTGAGAGCATATCTCCTTCCCGCATCAGTGACTGCAATCTCTCACTTGCCTTCCGGATGAGTACATCCCCGGATTTATGACCTAGGGTATCGTTGATGTATTTAAAATTATCTGAATCCAGAAACAGCAGTGCAAATTTCCCTCCCGGATGCTTTAGATACTTCTCCATGGTCTCCAGCAGACATAAACGGTTAGGTAAGTTACTAAGCGCATCCACATAAGCCAGACGATGCATATGTTTCTGATTGTCTAGAAGCATATTGTATTGTACTAGAAGCTCCTGTTGAGTAGTCGCGAGCTGCTCATAGGTCGCCCCAAGCTCTTGGTAGCTGTTGCTCAGTTTAAGCTCCGCTTGCTTCCGCTCGCTGATATCAATCAAAGAGCCCATGAATAACAGAACTTTATCCTTTGGATTAACGGTAGCCTTACCCCTAACCTCAAACCACACGATTTGATTATCTTTGGTAATCATGCGGAACTCCGTTTCGAAAATAGGTGTGACACCCTTCAGGTGATCTTGTTTAAGCTTGAGGGTTGTAGCAAGGTCTTCCGGATGAACAATACTAAGCACTCCATCTTCAAACGAATTGATTTCATCCTTCGTGTAACCCATGAGTTCATACCATCGATCCGATAAATTAAAGTGTCTCGCCTCCAAATCAAACTCCCACATATACGCACCAGAACCTTCTGTGGAGAGCCGAATACGCCTTTCACTGATTTGTAGCTTATTAAATTGCTCCTGTAGATCGATCTCTGTCGCTGAGAGCTCTTCATATGTAGCTTCCAATTCCCTATAACTTAGCTGTAGCCTCAGCTCATTTTGTTTACGATTATCGATATCCACACCTACAAGGACAAAGATATCGGCTGCTTGCTTATCAAGTCCTTTTAATAAGGCTGTCCGGAATGAGAAATATCGCGCTTCAGATGACTGGTCTGGGAGCTTAATTTCTACGTTGCTGACATATTCGAGACGTATTGCCTGCTTCAGTAGATCCCGGATTATAGCCGTGTTGCCTTCCAGACCTGCGATATCCTCAATATTTACACCCAGTACCTCTTTTTCACTTAAACCCGTCATCTGTTCAGCGAATTTATTAAACCGCACTACCTTTTTATCTGCCTGCACCGCCCAAACTACCATGCCACTATGCTCTATAACATCTTCAAAAAATTGATGCTCTGAATAAACAGCACGCCGTAAACGATTAATATTCATTTTAAGCAGGACTCCACCCAGGATAAGAAGACAAAATAGAAGGATTGCTCCGTAAACCCATCTTTTGTGGATCATGCCTTTATAATAATCAGAATGAACGAAAAAATAGTTCTGGTACAACTCTTCAAAAGCACCTGAATGCTTCAATTCCCCCAATCTCTCGTTAACATAAGAAACTAACTCCGGTGCAGACTTATTGATTGCAAAAGCTACATCCCTGGGATAAAGATCATTCATTTCCTTAATAATACTGTCTGTCTTCCCCTGTTCAACGAGCAGATAATCGACCACCTCCTGATTCTCAAATAGAAGGTCGATCTCCCCTTTTTCTAAAGCCTCCAAGGCTTCAGGAATCGTAGCAAATTCTACGTAATCATTAATTCCCAATTTGCCGTTCAGTACTGTTTCAGAATACTGCCCGTTTCCTAGACCTATCTTATAACCTCCAAGCTTATTTAAATCGATCTTACCCTTAAGCCCTCGCCTTGCGTAGATGGAAATATAGCTTTTGAAAACAGGATCTGAAAATAACAACTCTTGTTTTCGTCCTTCCGTTACTGCCATTAGACCCGCTGTTTCGATATCACCCTGAACGAGCCGATTATACACATCAGGCCACTTCCCTGTACTGTAGTGGACATCGAAATCCTGCTTCTCAAAGATCATATTACTCAATTCAATATCAAAACCGGTCATGTACCCATCTTTTATATATTTATAAGGTGGATATTCCAGCTCTACTTGATATTCGATCTCCTTTCTTTCGGCGTGAAGGGCAGTAGGAGGTAAGAGCATAAATAAAATGCTAATCAGAAGCAACAGTCTGCACTGCTTCATCGCTCGTTCCCCCTTTTTACTGAATTTACAGTAATATCCTAAATGTTATTCGACAAAATATGGCAATACCCCTGCTTTTTCTTTCCTCGTCACATAATATACGCAAATCCCATCAATGAACCCTTCCCTTTGTAAATTATATAAAATTACGGATGCTACATTTTTATATTGCTTTTTAGATGGAAAATGTGGATAATAGCAATAATGATACAAGTTGATAATGATTATCATTATTAAATAAGTTATTGATTTCACTTTACTATATTTAAGTTAAAAGGAGACTGATCACCCATGAACGTTACCTCTACCCGAACAACACTACAGGTTGACGATTATCTGGATCTGCTCAATCTTGCCGTTAAAGTTGGAGATTTAAAATGGCAAAAAGAAATTAAATCCAGATTGCAATACATTCTCTGTCTGCCGACAAGATAACCTTTCTGAATATTCGCCGCATTCCTTTTAGGGAATGCGGCTTTTTTTGCTTGTATGATTGGCAGCTATGTAAGAATAGGTATCCCCGGGTCACTTGAGGGTTAATGATATAGTATAATTATCAGCATAATATACTGAATACAAAGTCCTTCAGATTGGAGCGTGTCAGCTTGAAAAAGTATATAGCTTTATTCTTATTGATCAGCGTGTTATGGATACCCGGTGCATACGCCGCCGAAATCCCTGCTGAGCAGGGATTAGTAACCGATAAAGCTGGAATGTTCAGTTCCGCAGAAGCGACGTCCATTTCTGCTGCTGCCACTGGAGATCTGATTACTATGCATGTACTCACCGTAGATTCCCTAAACGGCACTCCGGCCGATAAGTACGCCGAGGATACTTACACCTCTTGGGGATTATCCACACGCGATATTCTCTTGCTGATCTCCGCTGGCGACCAGTCCATTGAACTAAATTTTAACAATCCGGGCTTTCAAACCTCGTTAAATGCCTGGTCCCAAAATCAGGGAGGAAAATCAGGAAGTGCTGCCATTACAGCGCTAGTTAATACTTATTTCATCCCTTATGCCAGAGAAGGTGACTTCGCTGGAGGGACAAAGGCTCTAATTAAAGCGGTCCATTCCATCGGGGAGAGTACCGGAAATACTGGAGGAAATGCAGGAAGTGGTAGTGCAGTTGGCAGTACGAATAGCGGTTCAGGGAACGGAACCTCCGGTAAACCAGGGACCTCGGTCAGTACCGGAAGCCGCTCCAATAGCTCCATGTTTACTATTGTCGCCATTCTAATCGGAATCGGACTAATACTACTTGTGCTATTCATAGTGGTCACAGGTCTACGTCGACGCAAACAGCTAAACGCACAACAAGAGCAATTATCCGATTTGCTAGTACAGGCAAATCGAGCATTGGAGTCATTAAAGCCATTTCAAGGGATCGTTCAGGGAAAAACCGAGGTACTGGTAGAAGGCATTTCAAAACGGCTCTCTGCAAAGCTTGTTGAAATCTCTTCACTGCAAAGTGATGGGCAAGGTGTACAGCCACCCTTTTATCATTTGACTGCCCTTAAGGCAGCCGTGGAACAATTACAGCAGACAGAGGCCTCCTTCCGCGCAGCGCTCGAGGAAGAAGAGAAGAACATTGCTGTCATCAGTGAAGCTGATCGCAATGTTAAACAGCGAATTACAGAGCTGAAAGAGGATGCACCAGAGCTTGAAGAGCAGCTGCAGGGTGCGGTTAAAGAAACTGGCTATGCACTTCAAGAAATTGTAGAAGAGCTCAAGGAGCTTGCCGAGGAGACCTCTAAGGCAGATCAATTGGAGCTTTTTGACCCTATCGCCGCACAAGAAATTACCGAGGATGCACAAGATCGCCAAGAAAAGATTGAACAAGACCTGAAGGATGTCGATCTCTACGATGATAAGCTAAATAAGTTCCCTACGGTTTTAGCTGCAACCCGTGCCAAAATCACAAACATCATCGAGCAGAGTTCACTCCACAACATGAAGGTAAAACCATTTGACCGTCTGGAGCAGGCCCGCGCAGAATCGCTAACGCTTGAAGCGCCGCTGCGTGTTGGAGATATGGATGAGGTGCGCAAGATAGGCGCTACTCTTGACCTTCTCCTGGATGAGGCTGTTGCTATGACAGAACAACAAGCACTTCTTCGGCAGAATAACCGCAGAGATTTAGAGTTATTCCGTACCCAGTGGAGCCAATTAAAACAGCGGCGAGACGGACTGCAAAGCCGGATTACCGAAGCACGTATGTATTTTGAAGAACAACATGTATCAACTGTGGAGAACATCCTTTCAGCGTGGAGCACACGCCTTCGGGAAGGTGCTAGTGAAGTGGCGCAGATTGAGAATTGGACCAGTGATGAGCGCGGCGAATATGATAAGGCCCACAATGCGCTAGAACAGTTGCTATCCCTCCAAGATGAAGCTGCAAAGCAGTTCGATGGTGTCTCAGAAAGTCTAAATGCACTTCATGAAAGACTGGATAAGGTCACTCGCCTCTTTTCCGAAGGGCAAAGCCGGGTGGAAACAACCCAGCGTATTCTGCATAGCAGAGGGTTATCTTCTAGAATTCGCTTCGAGCTATCCTTACTGCCGGAATACAGTGCACTGGAACATCGTTTGGCATCCCGGCCTTACAATCTTGAGGAACTGGAATCCCTTGGCCGTTCTTATGATTCACAGATCAATTCCTTTGTGAATGAAGCGAACCGACTCGTTCGTCAGAAGGAAGAAGAAGAGCGACTAGCTCAATTAGCTATGCTGAGAGAACAACAACGTCGCGCACAGGCTCGCAAACGAATGTCCTCTGGCCCACCTTCATCAGGTGGATTCGGTGGAGGACGCTCGTCCGGAGGCTCCTCCTGGGGTGGAGGCGGCAGCGGTGGCAAATCCTCCGGCGGATCTTCTTGGGGCGGCGGAGGGAAGTCCGGCCGAAATTCATCAGGCGGATCCAAGTGGTAGACTTTCTCCAAATAAAAGACTCTTCCAGCCTGCATAGGCGGAAGAGTCTTTTATTATGAATTACTGCTCGCACGACGAAGAAATAGCCAAGATAAGCCCTTTATTTTATTGGCAGATAAATCGTAACGGCTGTACCTACGCCCTCTTCACTTGCTATGGCCACGCGTCCTCTATGTGCAGACACTATTTTTTTAACAATCATGATTCCCAGTCCATTACCGTCACCTCTGGTTGTGTGAAAAGGCTGCCCTAATTTATCCAGCACTTCCTTGTTCATACCCTCTCCGTTATCTTTGAAGGTAATCGTCTGGAATCCATTCTCCACATCTAGGGCAACTGTAATGCTTCCGCCAAAGGGCAAGGCTTCCATTGAGTTTCTTAGGATGTTTAGGAAGACCTGCTTAATCTGATTACGGTCACACAAGATATTCGCATCACAATGGAATTGTGTTTTCAATGATATATTATTCATCTCCACTTGAATCGCAAAAATGCTGAGCACTTCCTGCAGAATCGTGCTACATTGTTCTACCCTATAATGCGCGGCCTGCGGTTTACCTAGTATGAGGAACTCGCTCACAATGAGGTTCATTCTTTCTACTTCTGACATGATAAGATCATAATGTAGCAGTTGCGAATCTTTATTGGCTAGTTGAAGCATTCCTTTGACTGTAGTTAGCGGATTACGAATCTCATGTGCGATACTCATGGCTAGTTGTCCAGCGACCACTAGCTTCTCTGTATTGCGCAACACTTCTTCCGTTTTTTTCATCTCTGTGATATTACGAAGACTCCCTATCACACGAGCTAAACATGCATTCGAATCGTAAACCGGAAGCACATCCAGCATATAATGCTCAAATAAACCGTTGCTCTCCTGAATCACTTCCAGCCCAGCACATGCCTCTTGCTGAAGAATGACATGTTGAAAATAAGAGCCCACATTCCGAATTTCGAAGACACTGGCACCGATAACAGATGCTTGATGCTCACCATCCAAATGAAGCATGGTTAAGCAGTTCTCATTTATATTGACGACCGTTCCAAGTTCATCCGTTATAATAACACCCAAGTAATTGGTATCCAATAGGATTCGATTTAAAAGCTGAAGCTCAGCATTCCCCCTACGCAGCAAAATCTCGCGTTCGATAGAGTCAGCCATGGTACAGAGCAAAGGCAATAAGTGGGGATGCGCCACATCAATATCCGCCATAAATGATATCGTCCCCAATATTTCAAGCCCATCCTCTTTATAAAAAGGAGCCGTACAGCACACTAAACGATGAAGAATTTGATGATAATGATCTTGTCCCTTCAACTGAAAAGGCCGCTGATGTTCCAGACACAATGCAATTGAGTTTGTACCCACTTCTTTGTTTAGTTGCACACCTTCTTTGATGCCAACCTGCCCTACGAGATCAATAATCGTCGGATCCCCTTTGAACGCCAATAGATAACCTGCATCATCCGATATCGTAACAAGGATCGGATTACCTTTTACTGAAGAAAGGAACTTGTTTACAAAAAAATCAATAACCTCAATCACTTCACTATATACATGGAGTTGTGACCCCAATTCATCTGCAGCATAACATTTTGGAAAAATAGGAGGCTGCTCTGGATCTATTCCTTGATCAATGCAATGCTGATTGGAAGCCTTAATGATAGTCTCATCCGTCAGTATCCCTGTTGTCTTTTCCAAAGCCTTACCCCATTCTGTATGATTCTTCAATTTTGCAATACTAATATGTATTCTACTTCTTTCCCCCTAATCCTTTTCAACCCTAAAAAATCAAAATATCCCAAAGATGAAGAAATATCTTACAGCACAAAAAACTCCGCTCTTTTAAAGAGCGAAGTTGCGGATTCACATTATTTCTTCTTAATGTTTCGGATCATCCAAAAAAGGTTTGTTCACATAATAATACATAACCCCCATCAGAACCCCGCCGCCAATTAGATTTCCGATTGTAACGGGCACAAGATTATGCACCACACCGCCCCACGAAACCGTTCCGGGATGGTCAAGGACTAATGCAATTGCAAAAGTACACATATTGGCAATACTATGCTCATAACCGGAGATGAAAAAACAGAATACGAATAAGACCATTGCGAACATTTTGGCCCCATCGCCTTTGATATTCATTGGGATGAAAAAAGCCATACAAACAAGCCAGTTACAGAGGATAGCGCGGAAAAAAAGCTGCCCTGCCGGAGCCTCCATTTTATGCTCAACCACATATAGTAAAAAACCATTTACATCAGAACTGTAAAACAGCCCTGTTAAAAAAATCAACAGTGCAAATGCAGCAGCACCAAGAATGTTACCTATATAACTCATGACCCACATGCGTACAACCTCGGACCATTTCATTTTGCGTCTCAAAGCCGTGTACGTGTAATAGAAAGTATCTCCGGTAAATAAGTCCCCTCCACCGTATGAGATTAGGATGATCGCTGCTCCAAAAGTAATCGCAGCCATTGGATACGCAAACGGTGAATGCTCCATATAGAAGTAGTTGCCTGTCTTGAATGCTACAATTACGCCGAACCCGATAAACATACTGGCCAGCATGGCTCTGGCAATATAGCGCAATATACTTTGCCGATAGATCTTCTGTTTCTTAAGTGCTAATTGTTCAACCTGTAGCAGCGCCTCGTTCTCCATGTGACCTCCTTAGGGATTTGGGTTTTCCAGCTAGTTATGGGCTAATCGTGCAATCTTGCGTTATTATACCCAATAACCCGCTGGAAATTACTTGAACCAAATCATGGTAAAAATTCTAAGTGTCCTCATTCATTTTTGCAATCGCCTCTGCTCTTTCACTGCTGGCTACGATGATAAGCACGAGTATCAAGCACCCTAAGATCATATGCCTATCCTCACTTCCTCCACATGTAGTCTTGTGACAACTTATGTGTGAAGATAGGGCTTTATGATTGAGTATCGGCGTTAAAAAAAGCCTGTTGAATGAATTCAACAGGCATCTCAATCTATTCTCTGTATTTTTATTATTGTCAGAAACAATTAGTTCAAGAAACTGCTCAGTTGACTCTCAGCCTCTCCTTGCTTCAGTGCCTGAGGCTTGTCCGCCTCATTTAGTCCTAAACGATTACCCAGCTGAGTATTGATTGCCGTCATTTTAGACGTATAATCTTGACAGCTCTCAATAATACGACGGTTGGACTGTTCTGAAGTATCTAGTGCGCTAAGCAGATCACCAATCGCTTGATTCACAGCTTCCATAGACATAGAAGGCTTAGACAGCAACTCGGTTGTTTTCTCTGTAGTGGTACGCAGCAGACGTGCATTTTCTTTAAATTGATCTTCAATCGTCTTATTCGTCGCTTCTACAGCATTGATGACGTTCTCCTGATCCGCTAAAGACATCGCAATCATTGCCGACACCGTTATCAGATTAGAGGTCTTATCAATTGCGTTATTCACGGAATCAATCAGCTTGTCATTATTATCATTAATGATGTCTGTAGCAGCAATCGCTTGATTGTACAGCAGAATCATTTCTGTCATCGACTGAATTCGAACCATCACTTTACGCAATCCGCGCTCCAGATAAGCTTTACGGTACTCATTCTCTGGCTTCGCGATCTCTACCTCGAACAATTCTTTCAACTTAGTGCCGAAAGCAATTTTGGTCTGTAGGTTATAGATCTCTTCCATAGAGGTACGTTTCAGCTGACGCATATTCACAATGCTCTCTTCGAGGGTATCTCTACCATCGCGAAGCCCTGTAACTATGGCATCAATGTTCGTACGAACCGACTGATATTTATACACATAGTTCTTCATTGGACTCTTGCGCAGCATCTTGCCAAAGAAGCTCACATTCTTACTTTGCTGCAGATTCTCACACTCATTCCGCAGCTTCATAATCATATTAGGCACTTCAACGCGCTTACCAGACATCAGGTCATTCACTGGGCGATCCAGCAGCTTCAAGGTTTGTCCTGCTTTTTCCTGCGTCTTAACCCCAAGCTTGCCGATATCATCCATCAAGGAATCCAGTGTAACCGTATCCGTTTGGGATACCTTCTCAATTAATTGTGCCGCTTCCTCGACTACCTTTTGTTCATCTTCTTTTTTTAATTGGATCAACTGCGTGGACATGGGATTCCCTCCTATAGTTCGGAACTGCTGTACCGCTGATGAATCAGTTCCGCCTTCGTCTGAAGTTCCATCAGGTCTTTATGTTCGATCGTGGACGCGATATCCGATATTTTGGAGTCGACATCTCTTAGACCGTTCAGCAGCATTCTCCGATTCTTCGTCTTTGCTTCACCGCCTAGCCGTAAGAACGGATTGATTACACCATTCAAATCCTTCAGAATCAATCTGCGGACCGTATGATTAATCTCGCCGTTATTCAGCTCCTGCAGCAGTGGAATTACACGTTGAAGCCTCGCGAAGAGCGCCAATGATTTCTCGACAATTTCATTGTCCAGCGTATCCTTCTGCCCTTCTGAGATAATCATATCTTCCAGAATACTAAGATACTCCACAACCGGAGCGAACTCCGGTCCAATCTTCACCGCGCTCTCAGTTCTACTGTCATAGCTGTGATTACCTGATGTGGTATCATTTGTCGTGGTGCTTAATTGAGGAGCACTCTCAGCGGGTGCCTTAGCAATAGGTGTCGTCACAGGGCCTGCTGGCAACACCTCCGCTGGGAGATTGGTTCTTGGACTTCTCGTTACCAGAGCACCTATCCCCGCACCCGCTAAAGGCAACAGCAGAGAGATGAATTCGGGCAGAAAAGAGCTCGTTAATACAGCAACAACATAACCGATACCGGCGTAAAGCAACACTTTCGATTTAAACTGAATTGTTCTCACCTCTTGTGAGCGACTTTATGAACGCTCAATTCACGGCATCCGGAATGACAGATTGGCCGTTTATTTTCATAATCATCGGTTGCTCCAGATGGCTAGCCAATACATCACCTTCAAAATTCATAGGCTGAACCTCGCCACCGAGTGCGCTTTTGACGGCTAAATAAGGAAAGTTAATCCCTGACAGACATGACATATGCAGTCCACCGGACATTCGTGGGTTAATTT
Organism: Paenibacillus sp. VTT E-133280; assembly: GCF_002264385.1. Lineage (NCBI taxonomy): Bacteria > Bacillati > Bacillota > Bacilli > Caryophanales > Paenibacillaceae > Paenibacillus > Paenibacillus sp. VTT E-133280. The sequence goes on along the minus strand of NZ_NFUX01000012.1, from coordinate 20,262 downwards.
CCAACAACTTTGGAATATCTCCATTGTATTTCATTTGAATATTGAAATTGAAGGGGATCTTGTAAACTTCTGCAACTCTAGCTGCAATCTCCTCCAGTTCAGGAATATGCTCCATCAATCGCAGACGACCGCCCACTTTTCGACGTGGCACAGCCACTAATAGCTTACCGTTCTCATCTGCCAGACAATCTATACTATACTCGTAACCCTCCAGTAATTCCATCACCATCAAATCAGGGAAGCTCTCTTTGCTTGCAAGAATATGATAGGCATCCTCAAACGTAATCAATGGAGTTACATACCCAAAAAGCTCTTGAAGCGGATCGCGGGTATTGTCGATAATTCGGAAGCCTAACCCGCCTTCTGTTTCAGTAGGTTTAAAGCAAACACGATGTCCCTTGGCAACAAGGTCCGTGTAAGCGTCTTTAAACTGCTCCGCTGTACTAACTACATGATAATCCGGGATACTCATGATGCCCTGCTCACTAACATTCTCGTAAAATTTACCTTTGTCCATAATGGACTCCAGCAGATCAAGATCTCTACAGACCAGAACCTTAGTACCAATCGCATCAAACATTGCCACATGGAGAGCAATATCAAGCATATGCAACCGTGGAATAAAGACATCGATCTCATTACGCCGACAGAAATCAACGCAAAACTGAACATATTCTATTCCCTTCAGCGCCGGCTCGGTTTCAGCAAAGTCAGCACCTTGTAGCGACATATGGCGGATATCCGGGTGTGTTGCAAAGATTTGAACCGGTATACCATCCTCGTTATTGCGAAGGAGATTCATATAATGGTAAGCCACGGAAAACCAACGATTGAAATAAATATTTACCTTTTTCATAGTGGCCCCACTCCCAATGCAGTTAGATTATTATAGATCATATTTACATACTGCAAAATCTCATCTCCAGCAAATACGCCTGATTCTTTCGTAAATGGATATCTTGATTTTACAAGACCACTCTGTTGCTCTGCAAATATTTCACCATGGCAAGGAGCAATAGCATAGTCGGCACTCTCAAGCAGACTCTTATCTAGCAGTGAGTCCCCGGAGGCTACCATAGGTTCAGAACGAACGGTGCGCCGCAAATGGAGTATAGCGTCGCTTTTGTTCACGGCAGCCGGCACAGCGTACAGCTTGCGGCCTTGTAAAGAAACCCTCCAGCCAAGATTATAGAGCCGATCTGATAGATTAGTGATTTCATCTAAAGGTAACTGATCCCGATAAACCATGAAGGAATAGAATAGATCATCACAATAATTCTCACTAATGATCCAATCCTCACGTACAACCGCCTTGATATATGATCTAACCTCTTCAGCCCCAGCAGAGTGACGAGCTACCAAGCTACCGATTGATTCTCTCCATTCCTTATCGACAACACCACCGATTAAGATATTCCCCCCATTGCTTGTAACCGCATAGTCCGGTATTACTGTTTCTTGAAACAGATTAATACGCTTATATTGTTGTATCGTACGCGTAGTAACCGGGATGAAAATAATCCGTGTGTTCAGATCCATCAGCTGATTTAATGCATGCTGCGAAATATAGGATCTCGTCTTTCCCTCGATAATTTCCGCCGGAATTAGACCTGGAGTATTCTCCGGCACACCTATTGCACCTAAAGAATAGATCAAAGTACGATCTAGATCACTAGCATATATCATTCTGTCTCCCCCTTCAGCGGTTTAATTATTCCGCAGCAGGAGTACGTCATCCCAGGAAAGATCTCAACAGGAACGCCCCGGTCCTTCGCTAAGAGAAGAATATGCTTTAGATTCGGATTATCCATAGTATCGACAAGAATTTTCCAAGGTACTCTACGTAGTAATACGCGGGTTGTTTCGCCGACTCCCGGCTTTATCAGATTAATGTTATCTATTCCGAAAGTCTCCTGAATACTCTGAATATCACGAAGACCCTGCCAAGTAATTTCTGGCGGATGCTCCAACATCTGTTCAGCAATATTCTTCGCTTCTTCTACTACGGAAGGAAAATACGGGCAAATCGTATCAATAAATACATTGGACTCGTCCGCATTCAGCCACTCCTTATAAAACTTTGAACCATGAAATTCCTCAGGACCAATGAGATCAGCGTGTAACACCGTTCGGCTCATCAGCCCAGAAACGGTAGAGTTTAAGCAGGCGCTAGGAATGAGATAGTCTTCTCTAGTCCCAAACATACCTGCGCAGCTTCCAGGGTCAGCCAATACGGCAAGATCATCATTTAAGCGAATACCATACTTCTCATAGAAGGTATTGCAAGAATCAATCAGCACCCCACGGATAGCCCCTTTTCCTGTCCACCCATCCACAAACTGCAAATCAGCATCAAGTCCATGCTTCTGCAGAATGTAGAGTATCGCATTCTCATCTATACCTTTTCCTCGAATAATAGAAATACTATAATGCGGCAAGTCTACCTCGTATCTCTCAGTTATATAACGCTTAATCAGTATACCAACGGGTGTTCCTGCTCTAGCTAAAGAGACAAGCACCGTACTTAGTCCTCTTCTTGAGACAATCATCTCAGAAACAATGGCAACAGCTAAAGCTACCTTCTTAGCCGATTGCTGCAGCGTCTCATGAAACAGGTCGACATACTGCTCGGTAGGCTGATATTCAACGGGCAACATCTCAGAATAATGGACACCCGATTGAATAGCTTCCTCCCTTTCCTCCGTCGCCAGCTCCAGCGAAATGTCACTAAGATCCTTGAGCAGAAACGTAATATCTGACGATGGATAGCTACCTAGCGGAACTGGTTCTGCTATTTTTTTGTCCATGACTTTATGATTACTTGTTCCCTTCATACTGGAGGCCCTCCACTTCTTCCTTCAGGAGTCAGTACAATAAGATGCACTTTATGGCGGGCAAGTGTCTTCAGTATATCAAGCATGGGTTTCATTCGTTCATGCGGTACATCACGCTCAATCAGCACGAATATTTCATCATACTGATCAGAATCCACATTATAAATAAAGTTTGTAATTTCCGGATCGCTAGCTGAAGGATATGCGGCAGCACTATGCACTCCGTAATCTGGTCGACGTTCAGGGTGGATTGGACTGCGAGTAGAGGACTGATACGAAATGCCTTCCCCCATCTCAGCCGCTATCCGCATAGGAAGGTACATAAATTCACCTACACCCATCACTAGAGTCTTAGAATTCCCCCCTCGTAGTTCTCTTAGCTGAGCGGCTATCCGGGTTACCCCTACATCAAGATCATCATTATTCAGCGACTCCAGTCCGAAACGTCCGCTGTATTTCACATAAGGAGACGAGTTGGTGTCACCATATGAATCTACGGATGTTGCCTGCAGACGTTCTAAACCGTCCACTACATAAGTGGTCACTACTTCGGATTCCACTGAAGACGATAACAAATCTTTGTCATTCCCAGCATTTAGCAAAGGCGTGCCTTTTACTTCAATACTGCCTTGAAGCAAACACAAGGACTTAATCCGAATCCCCAGTTCCTGTTCTAATTCGCTATAGGTATGAAGATTATTACCGCTCCTCCAATCCAAAATAGAAACGACTACGTATTCCTCCCGAGGGAATTTGGACTGAATATCACGGATCGTATTAATGGCTGTATTCCCTGTTGTAATCTCATCATCCACCAAAATAATCGGCTCAGTCCCTGATAATAGCTTAATATTCAAGGCGTAACATAGATGGTCAACCGCATGTGAATGCTCTTCTTCAAAGCTAACAATGGACTCCAAATCGATGATATGTTCACGGGTAGTATGAATATATGATGCTGCATCAGCAAACATGTTGTACACACTGTGACCCAGTGCAGTTGCAGTCTCAGCAAAGCCAATAAAGACAACAGGCCTAGGAAGAACTAATCGTGCAGCTAATAAATGCTCATAGGCTTCCTTGGCAGACTCAGGATGTATCAGTCCGTGTACAGCTTTATCTAATAAATCTTCCATCCTATCATTATCCGCAGAATTACCGTTCATCTCCTGATATAACAGCAGCGCTAATGCAGCACCACTTAGCAGAGAGGTGTACGGATTAACAGGGATATGTTTACCAAGTACCTTGCTGACGAACAAAAAGGAGCGTTTCTTATTAATCCGGGCTGCCATGGAGAATAAAGTATCCACAGGCAAATGAAAGGGATTAGATGTTTCGGTAACCATAACCTGCAGGTTCTCGACTATGTTATACGTGTGTAAATTCGTTTTCGGGTAATAATCCGACAAAATGCTGTTGTTCATGTAACACCCCGTATATTTGTGATCGTAGTAAAATCCGTTTTGCCCAGTTCAAATGCGGCTTAATCTCGTTCATCTTATTAGAATATTGACTCTTGAAGACTCCTAGGCTACCATCGTTACTCTCTACGATACTGCAGGCGTCAACATATTCCTCGTGCATTACCGTGTACATGGCCTGAACAGGTCTGAGATGTGAGGGATGTATAATCGTCTTGCCCAAGATCCCATTTTCTTTATCTAAAATCACTTCACGAATAAGCCCATCCATGCTGCTAGAAATGTAACTATTTCGCATGTCGCGGCCGTTTTTACCATAGGTGTCCTCAAATGGAGTCTGCCGTAGCTGTGGTCTGAGCACCCGATGCCCTTTATTCGCAAAATATTCCCAGACTGGTCCGGAAATTACATACCCTTCTTCCACTCTGCCAAAAATATTAATAATATCCGATATGCAGTCTCGAATAGGGGTAAGATCATAAATACTAATATCAGGACTACGGCGCAGTCCGAATAAACTTGAGAAGTCTGTTGCTCCAATTCTAACGTTCAACACATATTCGCGGTAATTGCCTAGCAAATTACGAATAGATAAAAGACTATCTACCCGGCTCTCCCGGTAAATAATAGGCGCACTTTCCAGAATTGGCATGCCATAAAGCACTGGGTCTGAGTAACTGCGCGTTCTATTGTAATCGGCTATCACCTCGAAATATTGGATTCCGTTGTCGACCGAAAACTTAGGGAAAACAAACCCTGTTAACATCGTAACCAAAGACCCTAACCGAAAAATCAGCTGCCGTAGCTGCTCCGGGTTACGAACTCGGATGAAGAGGAGCGGAAGACTATCACTCCCGCTTGGCTCGTTCTCCTCATATGCGGCGAGAAAAATAAGATGCTGAATGAGAGACTCCTCTGCATGGTCAACCTCGTTATCTCCGATCGCATCCTCCAGATCAATAATAACGGTTACAAGTCCTGCACTTTTGAGCTTCAAAATGTCTTCGGGAACACTAGCACGAGTTGCTGGCATATAAAGGGCAGCTCCAACAGCATGAGCCAGCAAATCTTTACTCGTAGTATTATGGTTAAATGAAATCGGCGGATTATAAAATAAGGCTATTTCTTGTTCTTTCGTCAGGTAATCGAAGTATCTCAAGATGGTTCCCCCTTATAGTTTTGCGAAGCCAAGCAAAACAAGCGCAGGCCTCTCCTATAGAGAGTGGCAGAACCAGCTATACCCTATCCGGTTCTCTCATATATAAGTGAAGGCCTACGCTATAAACATATACGATTACCTGAAAGCAGCAGTGTTCAACTAGCTTTGAAATCAAGCATTTCTATGGGCTTCTTTTTTCTTACGCAGTACGCTGTAAAGGATCGTACCACCGAATACAAGAATAATGATTGAAAAGAATAATACATGTGGCATTTCGTACCCAAAAGCGCCCGCGAGCATTTTACCAGCAATAATGGCAATAAGCGCAAAGGCGGCACGCTCAAGTTCCGGAATTTTATCAATAAGCTTCAAGAATAATTGCGCTACTCCCCGCATCATCAGAACGCCTATGATTCCGCCCATAAAGAGCACCCAAACCTGGTTACTAACACCAAATGCAGCAATAACACTATCAATGCTGAAAGCAATATCCATTAATTCAACAAGGAAAACCGTCTTCCAAAAAGAGAACCCCTTATTCTCGATCTTCTCATCGCCACCGCCCTTAAATAACCCGCCATAGGCGATATAAAAGAGATAGGCTGCACCAAGAACCTTAACCAACATAAATTTAATAAGAAATGTCCCTAGACCGATAGCCAAAAACCTGAATACATAAGCGCCTATAATACCGTAAAAGAGCGCCTTCTTCTGTTGTTCCTTAGGTAAATGCTTAACCATGACGGCGAGAACAAGCGCATTATCTGCAGAGAGCAGTCCCTCTAGCAGAACTAAACTACCAATAATGCCCCAGCTAACCGGGTCTGAGAGCGTACCTACCACATCGCTCCATGAGAAGAAATGACCGTAGTTCTCACTAATATTCCTAAAAAAATCAGCGAACCAATCCATTACACTTGCGCCTCCGAAAAAATCGTCTATTTACTGCCAGCAACCCAGCGCAGTCCCCAGCCATATGCCTCATCAATCTCCCGATGACCACTGTAATATTGGACCAGCCGTTCAACACTGAATGTCTCGTTATTCACATTCCGAAATAACGCGATAGCACACATGCCTTTGCGGTTGTTATGCTCGTCCAAATTGACAATAATATCGGGGCCGCCACTCTGGGTAATCGTGACAACACCGTCAGCTTCTGACCAATTGGTAACGCCTTTATAAATAAAAGAAAAAATTAGAATCCGTTCAATATCAGCAATTTTGCTGCCGTTAATCCGCAGATTCTCACCGGTTGTTACAGAGCCTGTCCGGTCATCTCCATCAAGCATGACATAAGGAGGTTGGTTCAATGAGCCAAAAGCATTGCCCAGCGCCTGAACTACTCCCTTGCTGCCATTCTTCAACTCATATAGACAAGCAAGATCTAAATCCACACCATTTTTACGATTAAATAGCCCTCCACCCTGCTTCTGATTCCAGTTGAGGTTAATTAGCAATTCACCCAAACCACCAGCTGATTTCTTCAGGTTGATCGAATCACCTTTTTTCTTCAGTTCGATCTTCTTCAGGTTGAGATTGACCGGAGGGGGTGTTACAGCTGAAGGCGCAGCTGCAGGAGGAGGTGGAATCTGAATCTTAGGCTCCGCTACCGGCGCTGATTGACGTTTAAGCTCTGGCTGCGGTGGAGCAGCAGGCTTAGGCACTGGTATTGGTGCCGCTGCTGGTTCATCGTTCGTTTCTAATCCAAAGTTCTTACACAGTTCCTGTAGACCACCAGCAAAACCCGCGGCAATGGCGCTGAATTTCCATTCACCGTTATATCTATATAATTCTCCTACCACAATAGCCGTTTCCACGGAGAAATGATTTTCAAGATCACATCGGAGAAGCTCCGCACCTGTTACTTGATTCAGAATCCGAAAATAGGCCTGATTTACCTGCCTAAAACTTTGACCTCGCTTCTCGCCATCATAAATGGTAAGTGTAAACGCGAGTTTCATCACATCAGAAGGAATTTTGTTTAGTTCCACGTCAAATTGCTTGAGGCTGTCTGATGTAGGCATTTCCTTATATCTGATATAAGGTGTAGACGGATTATTATAAAATATCAAATCCTCATCTTTGCTTACTTTACCTTGCGCTCCAAGCAGAAAAGCAGAAGTATCAATCTCAAGTGAAGATGGCGATTGCCAGCCAATCTCTACGATAAGAGAATCAAGTCCAGGATTGCCTTTAGTTAAATCGACCTTTTGTCCTTTAACAACTGTAATACCCATTCTTACACCACCTTTATAAATGGAGCAAGCATAAACGCCTTCGATGTCCTTATAAGGACGACAAGCGTTTAAGCGAGAAATATAAGATATATAGTATCGTATGAACCTTAACTTGCTTATATTTTTAAATAACCCCACATAGTGGAGTTTATCCTTCGAGATCCCTTCCATGTCCTTTGTGAGGGAATCCATAAAGAATTAAAAAAAGGGCAGGATCGGTGATGACCCCGCCCGGAAGATGCTATTGCGCGTCCAGCCCATAATTTCTACACAATGCGCTAAGACCGCCGCCAAAACCACTACCAATAGCCTGGAACTTCCAATCCGCACCATTGCGGTAGAATTCACAGAATACAACGGCTGTCTCTGTTGAGAATTCTTCACCCAGGTCGAAACGAAGTACTTCCCGATCCGACGAAGCATCCACAACTCGTACAAAAGCATTGGAGACTTGTCCAAAGTTCTGTGCACGAGATTCGTAATCATAAATGGTTACTGTTATCCCAATACGCTGAATATGGGCAGGGATTTTGGTGAAATCAACGATGATTTGCTCGTCATCTCCGTCACCTTCACCTGTACGGTTATCTCCAGTGTAGATTACAGAACTCGCACCACCATTTGGATTGTTATAGAATACAAAATCATCTGTACCTTTAGCCTTGCCGTCTTCATGAAGCAGAAATGCTGAAGCATCGAGGTCAAATTCTTGACCTCCACTATATTTATTAGTGTCCCAGCCCAATCCAACTACTACCTTTGTCAGACCTGGATTAGTCTTGGTAAGATCAATTCGCTGTCCTTTGGAGAGACTGATCGTCACGGACATAACCTTCTTTCATTGAGTAGATTCAGTTCACTGTGTAACTCTAAGCTCTATACTACAAGGCTTATTGCAGGCCGTAATCGCGAGTCAAACCGCTCAAGCCGTCTTTGTAGCCGCTACCGATGGCATTGAACTTCCACTCTGCACCATGACGGTATAGCTCACCAACAACAACACCAGTTTCAATAGAGAAGTCTTCACCCAAATCGAAACGAATGAGCTCCTCATTGTTTAAATCATTTACAATACGTACATAAGAACGGGAAACTTGTCCGAAGTTTTGGCTTCTTGCGTCAGCTTCATAAATCGTAATAGTGAAAGCTACCTTTTCCACATCTGCTGGGATACTCAGAAGATCCACTTGAACCTGCTCATCATCACCATCGCCGTCACCCGTACGGTTATCACCTGTATGAACAACTGAACCATTCTCATTCTGTTTATTATTGAAGTAAATGAAGTTCGTTTCTTTTTCAACTTTGCTGTTCGCGTTAGTCAAGAATACAGAAACGTCCAAATCGAAATCTTTACCGCCATCATATTTATTAGTGTCCCAACCAAGACCTACTGTGATTTTGGATAGACCCGGATTTGTTTTTGTTAAATCGATCTTTTGACCTTTAGATAGATTAATTGCCATGATAACATTCCTCTTTTCTTTTATTTGGATTATACGTAGCGTTCTGCCAGTTGATTGATATGTGCCGCGTGACTACCTTCACCAATTGCGGAGAATTTCCATTCTCCACCTTGTCGGTACAGCTCCCCACAAATCAGTGCCGTGTAGCCATTGTAATTATCAGATAGGTTAAAGCGGATTAGTTCATTATTGCCTACAGCATTCATAACACGGATATACGCTGATTTGATCAGACCAAAATCCTGTTTACGATTTGTGGCATCATAAATATTCACCACTACAAGAACCTTGTGCACATCAGAAGGAATAGCATTCAGGTTGACCATGATTTGTTCATCGTCTCCGTCTCCATCACCCGTGAGATTGTCTCCAGAGTGAATAACAGAGTTACAAGGACTTTGCTTATTATGGAAGCAAATCAGGTTCCCCTTCTTAACTAACTTACCATTCTCATTAAGCATCAATGCTGAGGCATCACAGTCCACGTTGGCCTGTTTCTTCACACCGAAGAATCCTCGAGCCGGCGCAGCCGGATCCCAGCCTAAACCTACAATTACGTTAGATAAGCCTGCATTACCTTTTGTGAGATCAATCTTCTGACCTTTTACCAGATTAATTCCAGCCAACTTTACGTACCTCCATTCTCTAAAAAGAATCACCATCTAGTAGTCTAGCTTTTGGATGTTATATGAGTGATACGCTAAAGAACTAAATACGTTTCATCCGAACTCATGTATAGGGTATTACATCATTTATAAACTGAATTCACTAGGGTTTAATCCCAAGACACCGCAAATATGCCGCACAACTGCTTTTTCATTGTCATCAAAATCACCATCAGCTGATCCAATAGCTGAGCACACACCCACAATTACACGTCCTACATCTGGTTTGCCAGTAAACTTACCGATGGCTTTCAGTGCTTCCTGCTTACCGATTTCTGGTGAGAACTCAAAGTTACTTACATAAAAGTTGAACTGGGTAATGACGTCTCTCATGTCAAACACCTTTAGCTCATTGCTCATATTCATATAGCCGGCCATTTTGTTCTTTTCAGCTTCTTCTATCTTACCGTCGGCAGCAGCAACTAAGGCGCAACCCGCAACTACCGCATTCATGAAATCTTTATTTTTGAATTTCTTCACTTGATCTGTTAGTCCGTTTTTGGTTGTGTTCAACCAGCTTTTAAATGTGCTCATCGTATTCTCCTTCTATCACCGTAAGATTATGATAACAAAAGATATCCCAGAGCCTCCTCCCCACGTATCCGACAGAATTTTCATAGTAGATCCCTGAATCACGGTTTACTCTTCTAATATACCTGATAAAATAGCAATATTCTACTTTTCCAGACTTTTACAGCTCTTTTGACAGAAAGTTGAAACACCAAAAAAAGGCATTGCCAGAGATTCTATCCTCTCTAGCAATGCCTTTAGCACATTCACCTGTAAATTCTATTAAAGAATGATGTCCCCATCATAAGAACCAATCATTTTGTACAGATCCGGCCGGCGATCACGGAAGACGCCCCACTCGATCCGTCCGACTTCCAAAGCATCCAGATCAAATTCACTCACTATTACAGTTTGCTCGTCTCGGCCTGCTTCAACAATTTTATTGCCTTGCGGTCCCGCAATGAACGAAGAGCCGTAGAAATTAATGCTAGAATCTTCATCAATTTCTTCACCGATACGGTTGGAGGCAATGACTGGAATAAGGTTAGCCGCTGCATGCCCAAGCATACAAGTCTGCCAATGATCCTTAGAGTCGATCGATCCATCCTGTGGTTCTGATCCGATAGCGGTTGGATAGAACAGAATTTCTGCTCCCATCAGGCTCATCACTCTAGCCGCTTCCGGGTACCACTGATCCCAGCAAATCCCTACACCAATCTTGGCATAGCGAGTGTTCCATACTTTAAAGCCAGTATCTCCCGGATTGAAGTAGAATTTCTCTTCATACCCTGGGCCATCTGGAATATGGCTCTTGCGGTATTTCCCCAATATCGTTCCATCGGCGTCGATAATAGCTAGTGAATTGTAACGTGCGTAGTTCTTTTTCTCATAAAAACTGATTGGCAGCACCACTTGCAGTTCCTTGGCTATAGCTGTGAAATGATTAATCGCTTTGTTATGCTCAAGCTCTGTTGCATATGCGTAATAATCAGCTTTCTCTTTCTGGCAGAAATACGGTGTCTCGAACAGCTCCTGCAGCAAAATAATTTGTGCTCCCTGTGCCGCCGCTTCTCTGACCAAGGTTTCGGCTTTGCTGATATTCTCATCAATATTGCTGGAACAGCTCATTTGCGTCGCAGCTACTTTTACATTTCTCAAGAATCTGTCCTCCTTATATATATAAATGTCCCATTGGACGTTTAGTTTCCTTCAATTATTGCTGAGCAGGCATCTGTTGCGTAGTGCAGTGAACATTCCCGCCCTCGGTGATGACCGCCATACCGTTAACGGTACGAATCTTACGTTCCGGGAACAAACCAGCCAGTACTTCCTCAGCAAGCTTATCTGTTTCCACCGCTGTACCGCCAAACACAGGCAATATAATTCCACCATTTACGAAATAGAAGTTCAAATAACTGAGCGTCAGACGGCTGCCGTCATGATCCACCCGTGGAGGCTGCTGAATCTTGATAATCTCCAGCTTACGCCCTTTGGCATCTATGGCATTCTCCAAAATACGAAGATTCTCCTGTGTAATCTCAAAATTCTCGTCCTGCGGATCCTCACAGACCTGAATAATGACTTTACCTGGAGCAGCAAAGCAAGCGATATTATCCACATGACCATCGGTTTCATCACCACTTAGACCACGCTTAAGCCAGATAATAGTTTCTGTACCTGTATAATTGCGCACGTACTCTTCAATTCTCTCGCGCTTCAAATCCGGGTTGCGGTTCGTATTGAGCAGACATTCTTCTGTAGTAATCAAGGTGCCTTCTCCATCCGTATGGATCGAGCCGCCTTCCATCACAAGCGGCGCATCAAAGCGTGTCACTTGTGTGTGTTCGAGAATCTGTGGAGCTACCTCATCATCCAGATCCCAAGGTGAATATTTACCGCCCCAGGCATTAAACTTCCAGTTCACGCCTGCTAGAACGCCGTCTTTATTAACAACAAAGGTAGGCCCGTTATCACGCAGCCAAGCATCGCTATGCTTTATAGGCAGCAGCGTTACATTCGGTCCGCTGACCAGACGTTCTACCTTTTCCACGTCCTCCGGGTTAACGATGACCGTAATCGGTTCAAACTCCGCAATAGCTGTAATAATGTCAGCATAACCTTGGCATACCGACTCGTGGTTATCCGGGAAACACATAGATTCCTGCACCGGCCAGGAGATAAAAGTACGTTCATGCTTGCCCCATTCCGGTGGCATTGTATAGTTCAAATCTTTAGGATTCATGTGTTAACTACCTTTACTATTATATTTGGAGCCAGCCCTGCCCTAAAACTCCTACCTCATCATACAATAATATGTTCTAGTGCTCAATTCCCTGGAACACTAATAATGTTGGAAGGAATTCGGGTCATATGGGATCTGACTGAGCTTATAGTGTAATCCTTTTTACCACATCGCCCTCAAAATCCTTAACGATGAATTCTCCACCCTCAAGAATACCATAGGAATTCGGATGATTCTCCTTAGGCAGCGATATCGAACCAGGATTCAGCACGTATACGCCCTCTTTTACATCCGCAACCGGAAGATGGGTATGCCCCTGAATAAAGATATCCTTCTCAGATAGTGCCGGTAAATTCTCAATACTAAAGCCATGACCGTGTGTAACATAGATTCGTCTGCCTTCATGCAGGAGCATCACATAATCCCCCATCATCGGAAACTGCAGCAGCATCTGATCTACCTCCGCATCGCAGTTACCACGTACTGCCGTAATAGGCTTCTTTTTGTTATATTCATTCAGTTTATTAGCAACTCCCTGCGGGTCATAACCCTTCGGCAGTGGATTTCTGGGACCGTGATATAAAAAGTCTCCTACGATTACAAGACTGTCTGGCTGTTCTTCCTCTACCTTTTCCAAAGCCCGTTCTAACCAGAATAAAGAACCGTGAATATCGGAAATAAACATTAGCTTCATCATGTATTCTCCTTTTCGACTTAAATAGATCTTGTGCTTAGGTTTCAATTTTAACCTTGAACAGGCAAACAACGCAAAAGCGGACGTTCCTCCAAAAGGAACGCCCTGCCCTATATGCCTCTATTCTTACGGCAAGTTCGATGATCCCATCAAGAATCGGTCCACTTCGCGGGCTGTCTGACGCCCCTCATCAATGGCCCAAACTACAAGGCTTTGTCCGCGGCGCATATCACCTGCTGTGAATATTCCTTCTACATTGGTCGCTTGTGCTCCGAACTCCGCCTTGGCATTTCCGCGCTCATCACGTGCCACCCCAAGCTCACCTAGCACAGTCTCCTCGGGCCCTGTGAATCCTAATGCGAGTAGTACCAGCTGTGCCGTTAGAACTTCTTCACTGCCTGGTACTTCAACCGGAACTATCCTTCCCTGTTCATTACGATTCCACTCAATTCGCACGGTATGCAGCTCCTGCACATATCCACCATCGTCACCAACAAAACGTTTCGTCGAAACCAGATAACGACGTGGATCTTCCTTATACAGTGAAGCTGCCTCTTTTTGACCATAGTCCACCTTAAGAACCTTTGGCCATTCCGGCCATGGATTACTAGGCTGACGGGTCAGTGGAGCCTGTGGCATTATCTCAAGCTGGATCACACTACGGCAACCGTGGCGGATCGACGTAGCTACACAGTCTGTGCCAGTATCCCCGCCACCGATTACAACTACATCCCTACCTGCCGCAGACATGTATTCACCATCAGCAAGCTCTGAATCCAGTAAGCTCTTAGTATTCAGTGTCAGAAACTCCATCGCCTGATGAATGCCCCGCAGCTCACGACCCTCTATAGGAAGCTCTCGTGCCTGCGTAGACCCGCCACACAAGACAACAGCATCGTGCTCCGCCTTGAGTTGTGTCGCCGAGATATCTCTCCCAATCTCTGTACGAGTTACGAATGTAATGCCTTCAGCCTTCAGCAGGTCTACCCGGCGCTGAACCGTTTTCTTATCCAGCTTCATGTTCGGAATACCATACGTCAACAAACCGCCAATCCGATCTGCCCGTTCATACACGGTCACCGAATGCCCCGCCTTGTTAAGCTGAGCTGCACAGGCAAGACCTGCTGGACCCGAGCCCACTACGGCTACCTTTTTACCTGTGCGAATAAGCGGTGGCTCAGGAACAATCCAACCTTCTTCAAAACCTCTATCTACAATCGACTTTTCAATCGACTTTATCGTTACAGGCTGGCCGTTCATCCCTACTGTACAAGAACCTTCACAAGGTGCCGGACATACACGTCCAGTAAATTCAGGGAAGTTATTGGTCTTATGCAGACGTTGCAGTGCAACCTCCCAGTTTCCACGATAAACCATATCATTCCATTCAGGAATCAAGTTGTGTAGAGGGCAGCCGGAAGCCATACCAGATAACAGACGCCCTACATGACAAAATGGCGTACCACAGTCCATACAACGTGCGCCTTGCTCGCGCAGCTTCTCTTCATCCATAGGGATCGAGAATTCATCCCAATTCTTAATTCGCTCCAGCGTCTCACACTCCGAAGGCGTCTGCCGTTCAAATTCCAAAAATCCGGTTGCTTTCCCCATCTCTCTCATCCTCTCTAAATACCCCACAAATATATACTTTCTGAACCGCTAAAAAAGAAAGGTACTTTCTATGTTTGTCTGCTGCAAGCCTATACCACTCTAAAGCACCAAAGTAAATGTCTTCATATTAACATCCAATATCATCATCGAAAATGAGTAATGTCACCTTTTTATGTAAAATGAAACAATCAATTAAGGAAATAGAAAAATAAAAAAGCACACAGTGTAATGTACCTGATTAAAGTACGTTACTCTGCATGCTTTTCAATAATGATCTTGTAAAAGACTATTTATTACGCCGTCAGGACTACTGTCCCAATCCCATTTACAGTTAGCTTATTTCCAGTCAGCTCCTGCGTAAGATCAGCCCCGAAGATGGTCTTCCATGCTCCAAGCTGCGGCAGAACCACAGTAGTGTGTTCAGCATTCGCATTAAAAAGAACATAAATATGCTTCGCTGCATCTTCTCCAGCATGACCACGTAGCGTGTAAGCTACTGCACTTGCGGGTGCTTTTTCAAAAACCAAATGGTTCCGAATGTCAGCTGCTGTTCGCATGCGGAAGGCCGGGTGAGCTTTACGCAGTGCGATTAACTGTTTCATATACGCCACATCTTCCTGATGCGCGGCGCACAATTCCCAGTCCATACGATTGATTTCGACCGAAGATTTATAGCTGTTCTCCACCCCGTCCTTCGTACGCATAAACTCCTGCCCTGCATGGATAAAAGGAATCCCCTGACTCATGAACACTATCGCAGAAGCCAGTCTATGCATGGAACGGCGCTGCGTAACCGTCTCACCCTCGGTGGACAATACGATCTTATCCCATAAGGTATGATTATCATGACACTCTACATAATTAACGTTTTGCTGAGGCTCCACGGCAAATTGCTTAATTCCTGGGCTGAAGTCAATTCCTCCCGCAACCCCTGCTTTGATCGCAGGCTCCAGACCCATCATTCCACTGATGAAGCCCGGCTGATCATACAAAAAGATATTTCCTTTAATAGCATCCCTGAAATCATCATTAAAATGTCCGATTCCCGGCATAAGGGAAGCATTCTTCTGATGAGCGAGCCGTTCCACCGGTAGCTCAGTCCCCATCATCCAGCCTTCACCGATCGTCATGATGGACGGATCTATTCCATCCAGACGCCGCCGAGTTTCCCGCATTGTATCGACATCCATCAAGCCCATCAAATCGAAGCGGAAGCCGTCGATATGGTATTCTTTAGCCCAATAGACCACGGAGTCCACAATGAAGCGGGACATCATCATACGTTCTGTAGCCACGTCATTTCCGCAGCCTGAGCCATTCGACAGGCTTCCATCTTGTTTATAACGCAAATAATAGCCAGGAACCAGTTTAGTGAAATTCACGCGGTATCCGTCGTACACATGGTTGTAAACTACATCCATAATGACGCGGAGTCCACGATCATGAAGCGCTTGAATCATTGTTTTTAGTTCTTGAATACGTAGTCCGGGCACATAAGGATCCGTAGCATAGGAGCCTTCAGGAGCATTGTAGTTCTTCGGATCATAACCCCAGTTAAAATGCGGCTCATCCAGCTTCGTCTCATCTACACTCTCTGTAGAATAATCATAAATAGGCAATAGCTGCACGTGGGTTACACCGAGATCTGCGATATGATCGAGTCCGGTGAGAATGCCCTCTGGTCCGCGGGTTCCTTCTTCCGCCAAAGCGAGATATTGACCCTTATGAGCCATTCCGCTTGCTGGATGAATGGATAAGTCACGCAAATGAAGCTCATAAATAATGGCGTCTACAGGATCCTCAAACGACGGCTTATCTTCTGTCCACCGCTCAGGGTCCGTCTTGCGCAAATCTAGAATAGCGCCTCTGTCCCCATTCACGCCAACAGCCCGTGCGTAAGGATCAGCTGCTTCATTCCACTGTTCACCTAGACGAACTCGGTAGGTATAGAACTTGCCATCTAAATCACCGTCAACCGTAGCTCTCCACGTTCCCCGAATATCGCGGATCATAGCATATTCGGACTCCGCAGCTCCCTGCCATGAATCATAAATTACTAGCTCTGCCTCCTGAGCCGTAGGAGCCCACAAGCAAAATGATGAAGAGGCCGATGAATATGTAAGTCCGAGATCATCCCCGTCATAACTAAACAACTGATCAAACTCCTGAGCAAATACGGAAATCCCTCTAGTAGTCGCAGGATCACCATAAAAAATCGGTTCCTTCATTTCCTTTTGTACGGACAAAGCACCTATCCCCTTTTCCAGTTATTAACTGGATTATAGTATGATCCTCAAATTTGTGCAAACGTTTGGACTCAAAATAACCAGATCATTTTTCCAGGGTAATTACATAGCTAAATCACGACTAACTTGGCGTTTCTAAGATATTCATTCCCACCATTGTGATGATGTCTTTATTTGCATAATATGGGATGCGGCGTTCTTTACAGAGAGCAATCCTTCCATCCCTATACCTCACACCATTATCCTGAACGATGAGGATTGGACAATCCCCGTTATCAGGTACTTCATATCCTATTCCTAATACCCAGTGGTAATCGTAAGCAAAATTCCCTCTCCACCGAAAATTAAACCATTTATCAAATTTAACAGCTACTGGCCGACCTGCATCAATCTCCACTTTATACATATCGAAATCGTTAAATGTAGAGATAGATAGCTTATGTCCCCCTTTTGGCGAGATTGAGGAGTGGATATAAGCTGTGATTCCCTTTACAAACCGACGTACACTCATGCCTAAAGGGGTACCTCCGTGATGACTGTATATGTAATTAATATGAGCTGCTTTAGAGTGAAAATGACCTTTGCCACGAATAAAGCCCATTCCTAGCCGGGTATTCCAATACTCCGTTAAAGCTGCCAGGGTCGCTGGTCCACATGCAGAAGACGGGGATGAAACCCCAGCCTCCCACTGTGTGTATGGATCTACTGATAGTTTGTTACTGAGACTGGAGTTTCTATGCTTCATCAGGATGTTTCTCCCTTTGAAGAGTTTGGCTTAGAAGCTGAAAGGGCAGAGCCTTCCGGAAGTAAAATCACATTTCCACCAACATCCATAGATCCCTCTGAATTAGATTGTGATTCCATTTCTTGTGCGGGCTTCTGCTCTGCCAGAGTAATATCTACCTCATCGCCCTCATATTTACTTTCAGGATTAATCTGTAGCGTAAAATAGAAATTAGAGCCGTTTCCTTCACTACTCTCCACCGCAATGGCTCCGCCCATCAGCTCGACAAGCTTCTTGCAAATGGCTAGGCCTAACCCCGTCCCGGCATACTTACGGTTAAACGAGGAGTGCAGCTGGTAAAATGATTGAAACAACTGATGCTGCTTTTCTAAAGGAATACCTATCCCCGTGTCTCTGACATTAAACTTCAAAGTCGATTTCTTTGAAACCACGGACAATTTCTGCTCCACATAAATACAGACATTGCCTCGGTCAGTAAATTTAATCGCATTGCTGACCAGATTAACCAATACCTGACGTAATCGGCCTGCATCTCCCATAATGCACGTAGGAACCCCTTGTGCCATGCTGTAAGACAGCTCAAGATTTTTTTCCAAAGCCTTAGCCATAAACAAATCCGTTACACTGTCCAGTACCTCTTGAAGATACACGGGCTCATGTACGATCATCATTTTTCCGGCTTCAATTTTACTGTAATCAAGAATTTCATTCAAAATATATAGAAGAGAGCTACTACTCTCCTTAATAATATTGGTGTACTCACGTTGTTCTTCATCTAGTTCCGTCTCTGCAAGCAGATCAGTCATCCCCACAATGCCATTCATAGGCGTACGAATTTCATGGCTCATAATGGCTAGAAACTCTGATTTAGCTTGGTCCGCTTTCTCCGCAGATTCCTTGGCACGAATGATCTCCTTCTCATCCGTAATATCTCTGAACACGACTACAACACCCTTAGGTTCACCTTTATCAAAAAGAGGCGTTACCTGGTACTCTGCAAGAAAGCTCGTGCCATCTTTACGCCATAAGACTGCATCCTTGCTCTGATAAGATCCCCCTGACCTAATAGCCTTGATAAGCGGGGACTCCTCGGGCCTGTAGTGGATCCCATCAAGTGCTGTCTGCTGCATATGATCCAGATAAGAATGGCCCATGATCTCATCATGTTCATAGCCGAGCATATGCAAACCTGCAGGGTTAATGAAAGTCACCTTCTCCTCCATATCGAGCCCAAAAATACCCTCCGAGACTGCATTTAATATCAGGGTGTACTCATTGCTTAGCTTCTCAATTTGTTCTGTATATCTTATACGTTCCGTAATGTCACGGGAAATACCATATACACCAACCACTTGATCGTCTACAATGATCGGAATATTAGTGGTATTGATCTCTACAAAATGACCGTCTTTATGAATAAGCGTCAGTTCATAGCTTTGGGGATATCCCTTAGCGGCTAAGTTAAAATGATACAGTGTCTTCTCCATATCCTTCTCATGCACAACGGGACCAAAGTACATTCCGATCAGTTCTTCCAGCGAATACCCGGTCAGCTTCTCCAGATTCGCATTGGCCGTTAAATAATCTCCTTGCAAATTCATTGAGTACACAGCAGAGGGATTATATTCAAATAAAGATTTATAGCGCTGTTCATTCTCCTGAAGCTTGAATTCAAACTGTTTACGCTCTTCAACTGCATGACGCGAGATTAAATCCAGCGAATTCTCGGACATCAATCTATAATTACGTTCACTTTGATAGATCTGTTCCTCTAGATCTCGTTGAACTGCCATTTGTTGATCTGCAATCATTCGTTCTGTAATATCTTCGGCGTACACAATAATACACGAAGGGGCTTGTCCTACTGTTCCAAATCCTGAGAATGTCAGGGAAAGCCATACCAGGTGATCCCCTTTGCGAAAGCATTCTTCCTTCTTCCAGCTCCCTGCTGGAGAATTCTGAAGCTCGTCCATCACCAATCTATAGGAAAGCTCTTTCGAAGACGTCTGTCTATTTTCCATTTCTGCAAAAATAGCCCCAGCAAGAAACTCAGCTTCCGTTAAGCCAAGTAAATTGCAAAAAGCCGGATTGACCTTCAGCCACTTGCCCTTACCATCGTATAAAGACAGTGCGGCTATTCCCTCTGGGGACCTCATAAATGCATGTTCCAACATTGTGCTATATTCCACCGCGTTATCCATCTACGCCAGACCTCCTTTGTTGCGAACGTTGCATCCTTTATTCCATCCTAAGTTCAGTATACGATAAGAGAAGTGAGTATAGAAATGTCCTGCGTATCATTTTGAATAGGGAATAGCTTAATTTTAAATATTGACTGGATGGCTTGGGGCAAACTATTATTAAACACAAGTACAAACGCCTTCGGCGTCCTCGTTAGGACGATAAGCGTTTAAGCGAGAAATATA
>NZ_NFUX01000185.1:0-306 GCF_002264385.1 Paenibacillus sp. VTT E-133280 | reverse complement strand
CTGTACAATTCCAAAGTGAGCCTCTGCGCCAGATGCGGAAGTCATATGCTAGGATTAGTGCTACCTTGCATACCATCCTATTCATTGTTTGTATCATCTGTCTACTATACGGTGATGAACATTCCAAGCAACAAAGTTGGATCACTGTCACTTATTCACTCGCCATGATCGTAATCTCCCTAGTCATAAACATTAGCTATCATTTCAAAATGAAAAGTTTACTACCTATGCTGCCTATTGCTCCGGAACCATCGATCATGGCAGTGGACACTGGATTTCGGAAAAGAAACATTGGCTTGTCTAGTA
>NZ_NFUX01000033.1:0-71811 GCF_002264385.1 Paenibacillus sp. VTT E-133280 | reverse complement strand
GTTCGATTCCCATCACCCGCTCCATAATTTAAACTTCCAAATCCTTGCGATGCAAGGATTTTTTTATTGCTTTGTTTAATGATATTGTTCATCAAAAAGCCAGGCTCCTCCACGAAGGGGGAGCCTGGCTTTTTAACTACCCTTTGATCTTAAACAGTCTTCAAGAACTCAACAATGGTGAGCAGTCCCTTATCAAAGTTCTCAAGGTTGAAATGCTCATCCGGTGCATGCAGGTTCTCATCATCAAGGCCAAAGCCCATCAGGACCACTGGTGCTTCAAGTACACGGGAGAAGCTTTCCATGATCGGAATGGAGCCACCGTCTTTGGTGAAGAGGGCACGGGTTCCGTATACTTTGCCGTAAGCGTCTGCTGCAGTTTGCAGAATAGGGTTCGATGGATCGATGTTAAAGGCACGCGCCTTCTCCATTTGCTGCACATGGACTTTCGCTCCGGTTTGAATATTAGCCTTCAGATGCGCTTCAACGGCATCAAGAACATGCTGTGGATCCTGATCGCCAACGAGACGGCAAGTAATCTTGGCATGTGCTTCTTTTGGAATAACGGTCTTGCTTCCTTCACCTTGGAAGCCCCCATAGACACCGTTAAGCTCAAGTGTAGGGCGAGCACCAATACGTTCTACAAAAGAATAACCTTCTTCACCGTATAATGCGTCAAGTCCAAGTCCTTCGCGAATCTTATCTTCATTCACGCCTTGCTTCACGAATTCCTCTCGTAGCATTGGAGAAAGTTCAGGTACACCATCATAGAAGCCTTCTACAGAAACACGACCTTTGTCGTCATGAAGGGAGCTGAGCAGGGACACGAGAGCGTGCAGTGCATTCGGAACACCACCACCGTAAGAACCGGAGTGCAGGTCTGTAAGAGCTGTAGTTACGCTCACTTCAAGTGATCCTAGGCCACGTAGTCCTGTGCAAATTGCAGGGCGACCGCGTTCCAGCAGGGAAGTGTCCGAGACTAGCACCGCATCCGCAGCCAGCTTCTCTTTGTTAGCTTCCAGGAATGGAGGGAGATTTGCGCTGCCGATTTCTTCTTCACCTTCGATGCAGAGCTTGATGTTAACAGGAAGAGTACCTTCTTGTTTCAGGATTGCTTCAATCGCTTTGAGGTGAATGAATACTTGCCCTTTGTCATCCGTTGCGCCACGTGCATACAGCTTGCCGTCACGGATCTCTGGTTCAAACGGAGGTGTAGTCCACAGGTTCAGCGGATCTACTGGCTGCACATCGTAGTGGCCGTATACAAGAATGGTAGGCTTACCCGGAGCATGAAGATAGTCAGCATATATGACGGGATGTCCCGCTGTCGGATGAAGCTCAATGTTCTCAAGTCCGGCTTTCTTTAGTGTGTCTGTCAGCCAATGGGCTGCAGCTAGTACATCGTCCTTATGCTCAGACAAGGCAGAAATACTTGGAATCTTGAGCCATTGTTTTAGTTCTTCGAGATGTTCATCCCGGTGTGTTGAAAAATACGTTTCATATGACATAGTGTGTATGTACCTCCTTAAGTTTTGCTGCGCAAAACCGGCTATGAGCTTAATTGCCATACGTGACCGTCTTGTTTAGCATTCTATAGGAATCATTATACTGGAGAACTCACTATGGATCAAAAGCGATCGGGAAGATGTCTTATCTGATGATCGTGACAGGCGCTTCCTTTCGTAAAGAATAGTTCTTTTCCGGTTGTTGATTACTAACAGTAACCATGATAAGCTGGATAAGCTCCAGAGATACAAAAGTGCGATTACATGCTTAAGTTACATGGAGGTAACCACTTTGGAACATTCAAGAGACGAACCCATTCGGCTAATGCCAACGTTAGAGGACTACTCCGTCACTCGTCAAATTCTGGATAGGATTGGGGACAAATGGAGTGTACTCATTGTTGTGAACTTAGGTGCAAAAGCACTGCGGTTTAAAGAGCTGCAGCGGCGTTCTGGTGGAATATCACAACGGATGCTGACCCAGACTCTGCGTCATTTAGAACGAGACGGTATAGTTTGGCGTAAAGTCACACCTACGGTGCCTTTGACTGTTGAATACGGTCTGACGAGTTTAGGGGAGTCCCTGCTGGATCCTTTAACTTCCCTAGTGGAATGGGTCAATAGGAACAACGCTGAAATCGCCAAAGCACGAGTAGGTTATGATATTCAGCACGAAATGCAGGAGTAGCAAGCTAGTCGTACAATTACCTGGAATAGAGGATGGATTATTTTGCAAAAGAAAAGTGGAAACAACACATTTATATATACTTACACCTGTTCAGGGGACGAGTTATCGCTATGTCAGATGGAGCTTCGTTGTCTTTTTGGAGAGGAAGTACCTTCTTCCATCTTTAAGAGTGAGGTAGAGGTGGATGTCAGCCGCAGTCCCTTCATTAAAGAACGATTGGATGTTATGTACGAGGGAGACAGCTTGCCTGAGATTTATGATCAAACCGAGCAAGTGGAGCTTGGCGGCAAGACATTTAAGGTTATTTTTGTGAAGACTAATGATCTGTCCCCTGCGGACAAAATAGAATATGATGAGCGTAGAGTGATCGAGCGAGAAATTGGGCTGCGTATTGAAGGGGAAGCGGATGTAAACCACCCTCAGTTGGTATATGGTATTGTTACGCTGGGTGGGCGCTGGTACTTTGGCTCTTATCATAAAAACAAGGCTACGTGGTTCCGTCAAATGAAGAAGCCGCGTAGCTATTCTATCGCGCTTAGCACACGTGTTGCCCGAGCAGCGGTCAACATCGCCGTTCCGAATCCGGAAGGTGTACGAGCCATCGATCCTTGCTGCGGCATCGGAACAGTAATGGTAGAGGCTTTGTCGATGGGAATCAACATGGTCGGACGTGACATTAATCCTCAGATCGCGATCGGTGCCCGAACAAATATTGCTCATTTTGGATTCTCAAGTGAGGTAACATTAGGGGATATCGCTGACATCACAGAACATTACGACGTTGCTATTGTAGATATGCCTTATAATCTATATTCTAGTATTACACCTGAGGAACAGTTTGCGATTCTAGTGAATGCACGCCGGATTGCAGATCGGGTGGTTATCGTTGCGATCGAACCGATGGATGAGATGATTAATGAAGCTGGATTTACGATTATAGACCGTTGTGAAGCAAAAAAAGGTTTGTTCTCCCGTCATTTAATGCTTTGCCAGTAATCCTAATGAAGATCTTTTAAAGGGGTGCAGCAATGGAGCAGAAATGGTTAACCTGGGCTAAAGAAATACAGGCCATCGCACAGACTGGACTAACTTACGCTAAAGATGTCTACGATATAGAACGTTATCAAGCTTTGCGGGAGCTAAGTGTAGACATCCTCGCTAATTATACATTCGAAAGCAAGGAGAGAATAAGACTCTCCTTTGCTAGTGAGAGTGGCTACGCTACGCCGAAAGTAGATATCCGTGGTGTTGTTTTTCAGGGGGACAGAATCCTGCTGGTCCGCGAGAAATTAGATGGAAAGTGGGCGCTTCCCGGCGGCTGGGGAGATATTGGTCTGTCACCGAGTGAGGTCGTTGTTAAAGAAATTCAAGAAGAATCAGGATTTGAGCCAGAGGCAATTCGCTTGCTGGCTGTTCTGGATAAGAAATTTCATAACCATCCTCCGGAGCCGTATCATGTGTACAAGTTTTTTATCTTGTGCAGCATTGTGGGCGGTGAGGCGATGCAAGGGGTGGAGACGAGTGAAGTTTCCTTTTTTGCTGAAGATGAACTGCCTGAGCTCTCCGTGGAGCGGAATACCAAAGAGCAGATTCAGACGATGTTTGAATATTTACGAAATCCAGAAAAAGTAGTAATATTGGACTAAGAATTTGCATATGATGAATGACTTCCGTAAACCGAAGTTTTTAAAATATTAAAATTTTGGTTAATGATTATTATGTAAGCACTTTCAGTGTTGAGCCGCTGAGCCTTTATATCTAAAATAAAGTCAATATTCTAAGTTTTTGGGTCGAGCGGTCTACATTTTTTCCTCTACTGTGACGATAAGAATTTTAGGAGGGGATCGCATGGAACAAGAAGAGCTGAGCATTCCATTAAAACAGGAAAATGTTGTGCGTCCTGCAGAGGGCAATATTGCCACTGGGCTGATTTGGGGTATTTTAATCAGCATTCCGTTATGGATCTCTGTGATTGGCTGGATTCTGGGGTTTTGGCGCTGAGCCGGATTTTAATTATTATCTAACTCTAATAGTTGTATAGTATACATCAAAGGCGGTCTCTTCCTAACGGAAGAGGCCGCCTTTTTAGTTTCTTGAGTTTCTTATGATTTCGTAAATACCAGTCTAAAGTTCTCACAAACCACCTTCATTTTTGGATCAAAAGGCTTTTTCAAGAACGCTAAAGATTCTCTGGAGAAGAACTTCTCATGCTCATGGCGCCATGACTCCAGCGTTCTGTCATCCTCGCCTTCGCTATAGGCAAAATCAGCGCCTACCTCATCAAAAGGAGTAATTTGCACATCTGTCGTAACGATCACAGCTTGTGGATTACCGTGGCCATCGAGCAGAATACTGTGTCGGCCAATTTCAGGTAGTGTCTCGTCGGAAATTGCATAAATTTCATAGTTCGAAGCGGTGCCAGTCTTGATCCCTTGGATCACCAGATCCAATAGTTCATCGGCCATTTGAGGACTGTCACCAAAGGCCCAAGCCTCGTAGTTAGCCGCTGCTTGTGGATAAATCTGGGTATATTCTTCCCAAAAAAGCGTAATCTTCGTTTCGTTGCTCATATCCCTATCTCCTCGTTTAATGATCGTTAATGTCCCGCAGTTTCCATCCAACCCGCATAAAGCTCATCTAGTTGCTCTTGCATTGTATCGCGTTCTTTTAGTAGCTCCGCAAGCTCTGCCGCATTGCTACTAATCTGTGGATCTAGCATTTTGACATCAATTTCCTCAAGCTGTTCCTCGACCTCTGCAATAGCCTTCTCCCAGTCGAAGTGGACGCTCTTCTTGCGGGAACTGGACGAGTTAGCTGTAGTAACATTCACTGAACCGCTAGATTGAGGCTTACCGGAGCGTGATGAAGTTGTTCCTTCTGAAGAGGTAGGTTTAGGTTGATCAGGAATAGAGACGGGTACTGCTAATGCCTGTTCAGCTTGTTTCTCCTTGTAATACTCATAGTTGCCGTTGAAAACTCCAAATCGTCCACTTTCAATGGACCAGAGCTTATGGAACAGACGATTAATGAAGTAGCGGTCATGGGATACGGCCAGTACTGTACCTGGGAATTCCTCTAAAGCTTCCTCCAGCGCCTCGCGGGAGTCGATATCTAGATGATTCGTTGGTTCATCCAGAATCAGCAGGTTCGGTTTACGATGCATCAGCACAGCGAAACGCAGGCGGGTCCATTCCCCTCCGGATAAATTCGTGATGTCTTTGAATACATCGGCACCATAGAATAGGAAACGCGCGAGCTGTCCGCGAGCTTCGCCCTCTTCTAGTCCGGCTTCTTCACGGAAGTAACGGAGTACAGATTGTTTGTTGTTTTCAGGGACGGCCTCTTGCGCGAGATAACCGACAACGGCTCTTGAACCCAGTGTGCAACTTCCAGTATCTGGCGTTTCCTGACCTAAAATAATTCTTAATAGTGTACTTTTTCCTGCCCCGTTACCACCAATAAGCGCCGTAGTTTCTCCGTAGCGAAGGACTTCATTTGCGTCTGTAAAAAGGCTCCGCTCTCCATATGCTTTACCGACATCCTCCAGAATGACAACTTGATTGCCGGAACGATCATTTTGCTGTAGCTGCAAATCCATCGACTTGCGCTCCAGAATAGGACGTTTAAGCTTCACCATGCGATCCAGAGCTTTTTGCATGGAGGCTGCTCTCCGGTAAAAAGCAGGGTTAGGAGGCGTCCCGCGATTGCCAAACTCGATGAGACGTTTGATGCTTTCCTGCATTTGTTTTATTTTTTTCTGCTGCTCTTGGTAGTCAGCGAATTGTTGAAGCAGACGTGTTTCCTTCTCTACCTGATAGCCGCTGTAGTTGGTATGGAAGGTAAAAGCCTCGCCATCCTCAATCTCGATCACTTTCTTGACTACAGCATCGAGGAAATAACGATCATGGGAAATGGCTAGCACTGTACCGTCATAGCTCTGTAAGTACTGCTCTAACCACTCGATGGCGTTCATGTCCAGATGATTGGTTGGCTCATCGAGTAGGAGTACATCGGGTCTACGCAGCAGCAGCTCTGCCAGTCCGACTTTAGTTTTCTCGCCGCCAGAAAGAGTGGAGAAGAGTCGGCTATATTGCCCAGCGTCGATTCCTAAACCAGTGGCCACTCGCTGAATTGTGGATTCAATTTCGTAGCCTCCTGCGGTCTCAAATTTATCCTGAAGGCTACCGTATTCTTTCAGCAGCCGATTCCATAGTGTTTCATCTGTCCCGGTATTGAAGGTGGACATTTCAAGCTCCAGCTCTCGCAGGCGTTGTTGCCATTGCAAAGGTTCAGCAAAGCTACGCTGTAGAACTTCATATACGGTTTCTTTCTCGGCAACCTCTTGAATTTGAGCCAGCATTCCTACTACACTACCTTTGCGAATGGAGATTTGCCCTTGATCGGGGCGCTCTTCGCCATTAAGTAAATGGAAAAGCGTAGTTTTACCACAACCATTGCGGCCGATGAGACCGATTTTTTCTCCTTGGCGGATATCGAAGGTGATGCTATTTAGTACGAGCTGTGCACCGTGGTACTTTTGAACATTTTGGCATTGAATAATCATATATATTCTCCTTTAAGAATGCCCTTTGCACCGCCAGAACCCTAAATCGAAACTGGAATTCTGCAAAAAAACCATAAAAAAAGACCGTAGGGAAATTTCCCCACGGCCTTATCATTCTCCGGTTAACTGATCCGTCCGGGTGATGGCAGGAAAGGCATTTCACAATTGTGTAGTGTTATTAAATTCATGGAAATGGACAGACTTCTCCCGTTATCGCCATTTACATGAGCAATGCCAGCTATCGCTTTAGGTAGCCGACTCATAACACTATTGGTCCAATTGTGATCCATTCCTTCCACACCCCTTTCATAACAAATTTAATGACAGTGTAAACAATAATCGGAAATTTAGCAAGTAAAAAGATGGCAAAGCGAAGTTTACACTGCATAGAATATGAATCGTTGAATAATATGGTTCTATGTGGGAGGAGACAAGCCACTAAAAATAACAGATGAAAAGGGGATGTTATATGGCGATTTTTGACGGATTGATGGGTAATGCATCACAAGTAAATCTTGCGGAGGTACAGCGGGAATATGCACAAATTCTTGCCCCTCAAGAGAAAATTGAACGAGCCTACAAGCTGATTAGAGATATGTTTATTTTTACAGACAAACGATTGATTTTAGTGGATAAACAGGGACTGACGGGCAAAAAGACGGATTATCATTCCATCCCGTACAAAAGCATCTCGCATTATTCCGTGGAGACGGCAGGGCACTTTGATCTGGATGCGGAGCTATGTATCTATATTTCCAGCAGCACTGTGCCACTCAAGAAGACCTTTAATAAATCTGTGAATATTTATGAGGTGCAGGCGGTATTGTCACAATATATTTTAAAATAGTTCAGTTAGACAGTGTAGCGGAGTACAAGATCCCCATACGTAAAAGCGGCTAAGATGACTAAGGCAGGATGTACCTTAAGCCGCTTGATAGCCCAGAATGCGATTACTGCAATGAGCGCTTTCCAGCTACTACCCTTGAGCTACTTAAATAATTCACAGCTGATAACAGTATGATTATGACCAGGCAGCTAGGTAAAATATGTGCCGGAACTGACAGTATAGCCCCCCCTAACTCCTCGAAGTTTATACCCGAGATAAGCCGCCATCTTGGTGGCAATAGGCCCTGGTAGTGCCTTTGCAATCGCCAATGTCTCCCCGAATTCGTCATCACTTAGCCAAGTGTAGCGAGCTGCTGCATTATGCCGGATGAATGGAATTACCGAAGGTCCTCCGCCATAGCCGACAATCCCAGTTCTGAACATGGCGATAGCTATTTGTACATAATCTTTATGGATGGATATCATGTGAGATCTCCCCTTGTTTTTAGAGCCCATTCTATACAATTCATATGTGTGAAGCTACGTGGTCGACTAGCAATTAGCTAATCTTTGTGCATGGATCACAAAAAAAAGATGTTAATTTTGCGGGTTAGTGTAATCGATTGACAGGGTATTTTTATGTGATGTTAAATGACGTTAAATGAGTGAAAAGTTTATAGGGAGATGGGGAATATGGCGGAGAAACCTGTAATAGGCACCAAAACAATGGTCGTCAGCCCTCATTATTTAGCTTCGGCTGCGGGTGCGCGCATTTTGGAAAGAGGAGGAAATGCTTTTGATGCGGCAGTGGCGGTCAGTGCTACGCTCGCTGTGGTCTACCCGCATATGACAGGGCTTGGTGGGGATTCGTTTTGGTTGACCTATTGCGCGCAAGAGGCGCGTGTTCGGGTGTATAACGGAAGCGGACGATCGGGTTATGGAGTTCGCAGAAGTTGCTTTGCCGGGGAGGGAGCTATCCCGAGGCGGGGGATCCGCAGTGCCATCACCGTGCCGGGGATGGTGGATAGCTGGGATGCCATGCTCAGCAAGTATGGCCGTTTAACGCTGGCAGAGGTGCTGGAGCCAGCCATCGGCTATGCTCAGAGTGGGTTTCCGCTGTCGCCGGACCAGCGGAATAATACGCTGCTTGCTGGAGCAGCGTTGTCAGCGGAGGCATCCGCGATATATATGCCGGGCAGAGTGGTTCTGTCTGCTGGATCGAGATTTCAGCAGACACAACTGGCGGCAACCCTGAAGACGTTGGCTGCGGGTGGACGGGACGCTTTTTATAAGGGGAAGATTGCAGAAGATATTTGTGATTATATGCTGGCAGCCGGGGGTTATCTCACTCGGGATGACTTTGCGGATCATCAGGGGGATTGGGTCGAGCCGATTTATACGGAATATCATGGGCATAGGGTGTATCAAGTGCCGCCAAATTCTCAAGGGTTTACGGGGCTGATGAGTCTTAATATATTGGAGCATTTTAATTTCGGAGAAATCGAGCATGGCTCATATGATTATTATCACCTGCTTGTTGAGGCGCTGAAGCTGAGTTTTCGTGATCGGGATAGAGTGCTTACAGATCCGGATTTTAGTGCTATTCCTTTGGCGCAGCTGCTGGATAAGAACTATGCAGGACAACTAGCCTCTACGATCTCGATACAAAAAGCAGCGCAGCTGACAAGTCAGCCTATCGGTAGTGATACCGCATATGCTGCGGTTGTGGATGAAGAGGGGAATGCGGTCTCTTTTATTCAGAGTCTGTATTTTGAGTTTGGCTCCGGTGTGGTGGCTGGGAATACCGGGATTCTGCTTCAGAATCGGGGTTCGTTTTTCTCGCTTGATCCGAACCATATCAATACGCTTGAACCTCATAAGCGCAGCTTCCACACACTGATGCCAGCCATGGCCTGCCGAGAGGGTAAACCTGTGATCCTATATGGTACGCAAGGTGGTGAAGGTCAGCCGCAAACTCAAACGTTGCTACTTACAAGGATGCTGCATTATGGGATGAATCCGCAAACGGCTGTAAGTGAACCGCGTTTTGTATGGGGGAGAACGTGGGGTGAGCCTACGCAGGAAATGAAGGTGGAGGTCCGGGTAGCAGATGAGGTGCTGTCTGATTTAGAGGCGGCTGGTCATATTGTCCGGAAAGTGGACGCATACGACGGGATCGTGGGTCATGCCCACGTGATCTCCATAGATGACAATGGATATCGTAGTGGGGGGACGGACCCGCGCTGCGATGGCGCGGCGATAGGTTGGTAGGGTGAGATGCTCTCTCCAAATCCCCCGAATTGCTCCTTCCGTTATTTGGTAGGAAAGATATCGTGAGACGATTCTCGGAAAGGCAAATGGGAAAATCCTAGTTTAACGGAGCGATAGGTTCTTAATAGAAATGACGGATGACCGGTTGATTAAGATCTTAGAAGGAACGGTGAGGTGAAGGTGGAGCTATGATTTTGGATAATCGGTATGGTGCGTTCATAGATTCTGAGCTAACAGTCGGACGGTTAGGGAATGGGATATTGGACGGAATGACCTTTGCTGTAAAAGATGTGTATGCGATAGCAGGGCACAGCCCTTCTGCAGGTAATCCAGATTGGTTACGGAGCCACAATCCCTCTACAGAACATGCGGCAGTAGTTCGCCGGCTTCTCCAGTCGGGAGCGACGCTTCGAGGGGCGACTCATACGGATGAGCTGATGTACAGTCTGGGTGGTGAGAACCATCATTATGGAACGCCGATAAATCCCCGTGCCGCAGGTTGTATCCCGGGCGGTTCTTCTAGTGGATCGGCAGTAGCCGTAGCTTCTGGTAGTGTTGATTTTGCTCTCGGAACAGATACGGGTGGTTCTATTCGAGTCCCTTCTGCGTATTGCGGAGTATATGGCTTTCGACCGACACATGGTGTGGTGGATCTGAAAGGCGTGATCCCGTTATCACCGCAATTTGATACAGTAGGCTGGATGGCTGAACGTATGGATGTGCTCCAGAAGGTTGGGGAGGTTTTACTTGGAATTGGGCGCATGGATAAAAAAGGGGATGATTCACAAAAGAAAATGGGAACTTTATTTGTCGCTACGGACTGTTGGGAATTGGTCGTTCCAAAGGATGTGAGTATTCTAGCGGATGGATTGAACTGCTTGCGGACTGGTGCTGATCATTTCCTCAAAACTGAAATAGCTCCAGAAGGATTGAAGGTCTGGATGGATGTTTTTCGAGAGTTACAGGGTAATGAAATCTGGACAACCCATTGCGCCTGGATTGAAAAGGTAAAACCATTCTTTGGGCCAGATATTGCAGCACGGTTCTCTTGGGCTGCCAGTTTAGCTGACAAGGACCACAGTATCGCTCTGAATAAACGAGCGGAGATTTCTGCTCAATTGCGCGGATTGCTAGGAGAAGATAATTGTCTTGTGATTCCAACAGTACCTGGTCCTGCTCCACTGCGTGGAGGGGGGTTGCGTCAATTGGAAGAGAACCGTAGTGGAGCGATGATGTTGAGTTGCATAGCCGGACTGGCAGGTCTTCCTCAGGTGACATTACCTATGCTCTCTACAAATGGACTGCCGCTGGGATTGTCGGTTATCGCCGGACATGGGCAGGATCTTCGGTTACTCTCATGGGTGAAGGAGGTATGGCGGCGACCTTGAGATGACGGGACCTGATGGGTTTTGAGATGATAGGTGAAATTGGTTTTTAAAAAATGATCTCAATGTGATGAAGTAGGTTCAATAATGGTGTGTTAGAGTAAAAGATAAATTCAGCGCTCAAAAGTTGGCTTAAGACCAGCGTTTCAGTAAACACCTCCATGTGAAGAAAAAGAACGGTATAAGTCCCGTAGAATGCGCGAAATCGGCTCATATAGCTGAAAATAACGGTATAAATCCCGTAGAATTCGAAAAATTGGCTCATATAGCGGGGAAGAAGGGCAAAAATGCCCCGGAATCCAGTAATTCCGGCCATATTGCAGGAAAGAGGGGCAAAAATGCCCCACGCCACAAAGGTCAGCTATGACACGCTCGCGGTTCACTCTGAACACGCAAACAAAGCACCTTCCGTGAAGAAGGTGCCATGCCCCGTCCGAGCTCTATTCTACGAATGCTTCGACTTCTATTTCTACTAACAATAGTGGATCAATAAGCGCCTTTACCTCTACCATGGTTGCTACAGGCTGAATATCTTTGAAGAATTCGCCGTGTGCTTTGCCGACTTCTTCCCAGCGTGAGATGTCTGTCACGAACATTCTTGTTCTAATTACATGCGACAAATCAGCATCTAGCTGGTTTAGCGCTTTTTCGATGGTATGTAGAATGAATTTCGTCTGCGCGTATGGATCACCTACACCCACTACTTCCCCGTCTTGCATGGCTGTTGTTCCTGCGACTTCGATACGATTGCCGATTCGGATGGCGCGAGAATATCCAACCACCGACTCCCAGGGTGAACCCGTAAATACTTGCTTTTTACTCAAAAGATCCCCTCCAAATCCATCCTAATGTTGTCCGATCTAATTATACCTCTAACACAAGTGATGTGAACTAAAGTTTAATGATTCATCAGATACATATATTTAATGTAATATTAACTAACATAATTATCATTAAATTTTAATTTTACTCTATCCAAGGAGGTTCATTTTAATTATAATGTTACATAAAATAACATTATAAATCAGAAATAGTTCTATTGATCCTAAAAAGGAGGGATGGCATGCATCTTACGGTTGAAGAAGCGTTGTCCATTTATCCTTTGTCCGAGGCGAAGCTTATCGCGGGGTCCAAGGGGAAACATCGAATTGTGAAATCGATTAATGTGATGGACGCACCTGATATTTCGGATTGGATCAAAGAAGGCGAGATGCTGCTAACGACAGCCTATTTAATCAAGGATAATCTGGAGGATGCCTCTGCTTTGCTGCAAACACTGAATCGAAGGGGCTCGTCGGCCTTGGGTATTAAGCTGGGACGATTTTGGGATGAAGTACCGGAGAAGCTAATCGCAGAAGCGGAGAACCTTAGCTTCCCCTTAATCCAATTGCCGTTCCAGTTCACTTTTTCGGATCAAATGAATGGCCTGTTTCGCGCCGAGCTTAGCCGGAGTACTCATGTTTTGCAGGGCATAATGGAGAAGCAGAAAAAGCTGATGCAATTTGCCCTGCGATCTGTCCGCAGCCGTCCACTGTTTGACTCGGTGTCTGAAGTGATTGGCCATTCACTTGTAGTGGTTAGCGCACGCGGGGATGTAATTTATAACAATTCTGAATATCAGACGTCACAGCTGCTGGAGGGTTGGCCCTGGCAGAAGCGTAATCAACGTTTTCGTGTAGAAGCTCGTACGGGTTATCGAACACCACTAATGCAAGGAGAAAAGTGTTCGGGCTATTTATTGTATTGTTCCATCGACCCTTTATTGCTCCCGGTGGAAGAGAGCTTGTTCGTTCAGGGCGCTGAACTTATTTCTTATCATATTCATTCAGGATACGAGGATTATTTTGAACAGGCAGAACATAGGGAATTCAGTGGATTGCTGAGACGTTGTCTAAATGGTAACTTATCTTACGCCGATTTAGCACAGGCTACGCTCGAATTGGAAATTGAACTGCTTCAGTCGCCATTTCAACTGGTATTAACTGATATTGTTGCGACTGTTGAAGACCGCCAAAGTGAGCTGCTTAGATTAAAAGAAGAATACACTGAACACCCCGTATTGCGGGAATCAACGGCCATTCATGTGATTGTAGACCAAGGATTATTGTCCATCTATCCGGCAACACTTCAGAGTCCTGAGCAATTTCGGGATGTAATTCAGGCTTGTTTTGACAACCTGAAGTTTGACAAGGGGGATTATCCACGAGCTGCGATAAGTAGTTATAAAGTGAAGCCGGATGGGCTGAAGGAGGCTTTTGCGGAGGTGAAGGAATGTATGGGGATGCTTCAGTTTGAGGGAGTGCATGGGAATGTTGTACATTATCGGCAGCTTGAGCTTTCCTTGCTTCTTGGGCAAATCCCGACAGAGGTCATGGAGAAATATTGCAACGGAACGCTTAGAGGACTGCTTAGCCGTGAGCCGGAGTATGTACGAGAAATGCTGCGGACGCTGGAGGTTTATCTAGAGAACGATGGACATGTCAATGAGACAGCCAAAAAGCTGTTTATTCATCGGAACACGGCTACCTACCGAATCGAGAAGCTTAGTGAGCTCCTGGACGTCGATTTTAAAAAAATAAATGATCTAATGAGGCTGAAGCTAGTGTTCATGTTTCGGAGAATGCTTGGGCGGGACTAAGGACTGGGTTGAAATGCAAACACGGAGGAGGGGAACCTCGTGAATACACATGAGATCGCAATGCATATTCAAACCCATAAGGCACCTGCGGTGCTGGCGACGTTGATAGAAGTGGAGGGGCATTCGTATCGTAAACCCGGGGCAGTGATGCTGTTTTTTGAAGGGGGCACGATTGGAAGTCTGAGTCCAGGTTGTCTGGAAAGCGATCTGCAGCTACGTACCTCTGGAATATGGGAACGAGGGCTGCCCGAAATTGTGGAATACAATATGTTGTCTCCGGATGATTTGTCCTGGGGTGAAACTGTCGGGTGTGGGGGCAAAATTAAAGTGGTGCTTGAACCCGTGCAGGGTCAGCTCTACAAGCTTTTAGTGCAGGCGAGTGACAGATTGGCTAGGGGAGAGAATCTAGTTCTGTTCCGCGAAGCAGTGGAGAAAGGTTTTGCCTATAAGCTGGAGCCGGATACTTCGCTATCGCAGAACAAGAACCGTCCAAAATTATCCCCCTCGGCAAAAGAAAACCTAGCGACAGGTCACTTTATGGCCGCTCCAGCAGAATTGACAGCATTCCATACGTCTTTCGTGCCCAAACCGCGGCTTGTGATTTTTGGCGGGGGGCGTGATGTGGTTCCGATTGCGGAGCTTGCCGACAACGTTGGCTTTCGGGTTGCGGTTGCGGATTGGCGCGAAGGAAGCTTGCACAATAAGTTTCCTCGAGCTGAACAGGTAATTTGTTCCCCTATGGAGGTTGTTCAGCGATTGGGCGTAGCTCAGGAGGATTATGTATTGATTTGCAGTCATCAGCTTGGGAGGGATAGACAGTTCCTGGAGAGTGTGATTCCGCTTGCTCCTTTATATATAGGGATTATCGGGTCGAAGGTGCGGATATCTCTTTTACTGGAAGAGCTTGAGGCTCCTGCATCTTTGCATGCGCCTGTAGGGTTGCCCATTGGTGGAGAAGGTCCGGAGGAAATTGCGGTCAGTATTATAGCTGAAATTATTCAAATTAGAAGGGCGGGCTCACGAGAACTGCCCAAAGGAGTGGACGATATTGAAGGTAGCAGGAATATATTTGGCAGCGGGGCAGAGCAGGCGGATGGGCGTGTCCAAGGTTTCACTGAAATTGTCGCAGGAGGTCTCACTCGGGAGCGTCGCGCTTAGTGAATTGGATCGTTGCAATCTAGAACCGCTAATCGTGGTAGTGCGTGCGGATGACAGCTTGGAATGGCTGCCACCCGCGATTGAACCGCAAGGATCCAGGCGTACCGAAACTTGCTTAACCGCACATCTAGGATTGTCTTTTTCACTGCGCTGCGGTCTTAATGCGGTATTGCCTTTGCAGCCCGATGCAGTAGTTGTGGCGCTTGCGGATCAGCCATTTATTACTACGGCATTAGTGAATCGTTTAATACAAACGTTTGAACAATCACCGGACATGGATTATGTGGCTAGTGTCAGCAATGGGTCAGCTATGCCACCGGCTTTATTTTCGAAGACGTTGTTTCCAGTACTACAGGGATTGGATGGGGATCGCGGAGCGGCAGCGATTTTGCGTTCGCCTGATTATAAGGGGATCGTTCTGGAGTCTGAATCCACCCACTATTTCATGGATGCAGATACAGAAGAGGATTTTGGTGAGATTCAGGAGCAATGGATGCTGAGGAACGAAAAATAGAAATGTAATCGAAAAGTGATCTGAAAAAGTGATCTGAGTAAGTGTTCTTTTTTCGCCTTTAGTCATATAATATGACACGGATCTCACCTTTAAAAAACCATTTAGTGCATACTACACAAAAAAAGCTCTAATTCTTATTATCTAACACAAACGTATGTTATATAAATTTACGCAAAGACCACCTCTAAGTATAGTAGAAGTACATTAATGGTTGCAGCCATGATGAGAGATGATTTGGAGGAGGAGAATTATGATAAAAAGGGGTCAGTTCATAACATCTTGTCTTGCATTAATAGTTCTGATGACGGTGGCTTTGGTGGGGTGTGGCAGCAATAATACTTCTACAAATGTAACGGAGGCACCAGCGACAACTACAGCGGCAACAGATGCAACTGCAACAACAGAACCGGCTGCAAAGAAACCGGCGGTTGCTTTTGTGTATATTGGTCCTCCAGGGGATGGCGGCTATACGTATCAACATGATCAAGGGCGGCTGTATCTGGAGAAGGAGCTTGGAATTAAAGCTGACTTTGTAGAAAATGTTCCTGAAAGTGCCGATGCGGAACGAATCATTACAGAGCTTGCGCAATCACACGACATCGTGTTTACAACGAGCTTCGGATATATGGATTTTACTTTGAATGTAGCAGGCAAATTTCCCAATGTGAAGTTCATGCATGCTTCTGGTTATAAAACCGCAGAGAACATGGGGACCTACTTCGGGAAGAATTATCAAGCCAGTTATTTGAGCGGTATTGCGGCTGGAAAAATGACCAAAAACAATCAGCTGGGTTATGTCGGTGCTTTTCCGATCAGTGAAGTAATTTATAACTTGAATGCATATACCCTTGGCGCACAAAGTGTCAATCCGGATGTGAAAGTGAATGTGGTTTGGACGAATACATGGTATGACCCGACGACTGAACGCCAAGCGGCAATCAGTTTGCTGGATAAAGGGGCGGATGTGCTTTTGGCTTATCAGGATTCCCCTGCTACACTGCAGGCTGCTGCTGAACGGGGCGCTTTTGCCGGAGGAAATGACTCGGATATGAGCAAATACGCCCCGGATAATTATTTAACGAATCCAGTATGGAACTGGGGTCCTTATTACGTAAAAGCTGTGCAGGCAGTTATAGATGGAACATGGAAGAGCGAGCAATATTCCGGTGATATGGCTGACGGTATGGTGGAGTTGGCTCCTTTCGGGAACAAGATTCCAGAGGATGTGAAAAAGCTTGTCGAAGACGCCAAAGCCAAAATTATCAGCGGTGAGCTTGAGGTTTTCACAGGTCCGATCTCAGATAATCAAGGGAATGTGAAGGTTCAGGAGGGTCAGAAGCTGACCTTGGAGGAAGTGCTGGGCATGAACTGGCTGGTAAAAGGTGTGGAAGGAACCATCCCACAATAATAATAAAAAATATTGAATAAAATGTGCACAATTTATGGGTGGGGCGGGTTCCGTTAAGCGGAAACTTCCCCACCCGTACTACAACTTGAAGGAAGGAGGGGCACAGGCCATGCGGGGAACTTCAGTTGAAATGCGGGGGATTGTGAAAAAATTTGGCTCGGTAACCGCCAGTGATCAAGTCGACTTTTCGGCAAATGCGGGTGAGATTCATGCGCTGCTTGGTGAGAATGGGGCAGGTAAAAGTACGGTGATGAGCATGCTGTCAGGGGTGTATAGAGCAGACGAAGGAGAAATCTTCATTCATGGGAAAGGTGCTCAGATCCGTTCTCCTAAAGATGCTGCGCAGCTAGGTGTAGGTATGGTGTTTCAGAACTTTAGGCTGGTGCAAAGCCTCACAGCAGCAGAAAATATCGTGCTTGGCGAAAAGTCGTCTTTCTGGCGCGGCCGTAAGTGGATGAAGAACAAACACAAGGAGATTGAGGCATTAGCGAAAAGGTTTGGACTGAATTTCCCGGTGGATCGCCCGATCTGGCAGTTGTCCGTGGGTGAGCAGCAGCGTGTTGAAATCGTTAAGACGCTGTATCGCGGGGCTGACATTATTATTCTGGATGAACCAACCTCTGTACTGACCCCGGGAGAGGTGGAACAGCTATTTGAAACACTGCGGGTCATGAAGCAGGCAGGAAAGACGGTCATTATGACGACTCATAAAATGAAAGAGGTTATGGCGTCCTCCGATCGGATTTCCGTCATGCGCAAAGGAAAAATGATCACCACGCTGACTACGGCAGATACAGATGAGTTAGAGCTGGCTCGTCTGATGGTGGGCAAGGAAATAACCATCACCCGTCAAGAGCGGGAAGCCTTTGAAGGGGATTCTTTATTAAAAGTGAAAGATGTGGACGTATTTGCCGATCACGGGCGAAAAGCATTGGATCACTTCTCACTGAACGTATGCAAAGGAGAGATTGTAGGCGTAGCTGGGGTAGCTGGCAATGGGCAAAAGGAACTGGCCGAAGTGTTAACAGGTCTTAGGAGCTGGAAAAGTGGTGAAATCACGTTTGATGGAAAGACGGTGAAATCGGCTTCGGTTAGAGGGGCAATTGATTCAGGAATCTCCCACGTGCCGGAGAATCGGATGAAGAGCGGTTTAGCTGGACGCCTCGGATCGGTGGATAATCTTTTGTTTAAGTCTTACCGCTCAGAGGAGCACTCCAAATTCGGTTTCCTGAAGTCTGCGAAGAACCGTTCGTGGTCAGAGGAGCTGGTCCAGCGCTTTAACGTCAAAACACCTGAGCTGGATACACCAGTTCAGCAATTGTCAGGTGGTAATCAGCAGAAGCTGCTGTTTGCACGTGAGATCAGCCATCGGCCGAAGCTGATGGTCGCTGTTCATCCGACACAAGGGCTGGATGTAGGTGCCACGGCTGGTGTTCACGACCTTCTTATGGAGCTGCGTGGTTCAGGTAGTGGCGTGCTGTTAATTTCGGAGGATTTAGATGAATTGCTTCAGTTGTCTGACCGGATTCTAGTGATCTATAACGGCTCAATTATTGGTGAGAGTACACATGAGGAAGCGAATCGAGAGAGCATCGGACTACTAATGGCTGGTATTCATAATAGAGAGGAGAGCGCCGTATGAGCCTGGAGAATGGAAGAAATACCGCAGCAGCAGTATTGGAACCCCTCCCCTCACACTCTGGAAAACGATTCTCTTTACGTTTGGAATACGATGCCAGCCGCATCCGTTCTCCTTGGTGGACTCCTATTGTATCTATTATTCTAGCGTTATTGCTGTGTGCCTTATTTATCGCAGCAAATGGGGTGAATCCGGTACTGGTCTACGAGAAAATGTTCCGTGGTGCATTTGGCACTACGTATGGCCTTACAGAAACGATGGTTAAGGCGATTCCCTTACTCCTGTGTGGGCTTGGGATTGCGGTAGCTTACCGCATTTCCGTATGGAATATTGGAGCGGAAGGTCAGCTAACTATTGGGGCTATGGCGGCCACAGCGGTCACGATTTATTTTCCTGGCTTACCTACATTCTGGTCCCTGAGCTTAATGCTGCTGTTCGGGATTGCCGCGGGTGCGCTTTGGGGACTGCTGACTGCTATTCCGCGGACGCATTTTGGAGTGAATGAGCTAATCACTTCATTAATGCTGAATTATGTTGCCCTATTGGCGCTCGATTACGTGGTATTCGGACCCTGGAAAGATCCTAAAGGATTTAATTTCCCGGGATCACCTATGTTTACTGCGGCTCAGTCGCTGCCCGTTCTCGGAAGTACAAGATTGCATATTGGATTGTTATTTGCACTTATCGCCGTTGTGATTTATTACTTCATGATTCGTTTTACCAAGTGGGGCTACGAGCTCCGTCTGATTGGGGCCAATCCTGTTGCAGCCAGATACGCCGGGATTCCTATCAAGCGCCATATTATTATCGTCATGCTGATTAGTGGGGGGCTCGCGGGTATCGCTGGAATGGCTGAGGTCTCAGGTGTTACACATAAGCTGATGCAGGGCATCTCTCCGGGATATGGGTATACCGCTATTATTGTGGTTTGGTTGGCTAAATTGAATCCACTCGGTCTAATTGTTACTTCTATTCTATTCGGTGGCCTAATTGTTGGCGGATATAGTGTTCAAACTATCGGGCTGCCCTCATCGATATCAGAAATGCTGCAGGGCTCTATCCTGTTTTTCCTGATTGCTGGTGATATGATCTATCGTTTCCGCATTCGCCGTAGCGGGGTTCAGATGAAAGGAGGACGGTAGCCGATGGACTTTACGACACAGCTATTAATCGCCGCAATATCCGCAGGGACCCCACTGCTGCTGGCTACGCTGGGAGGCATTCTAAATGAACGAGCCGGCATTATCCAGCTTGGAGCTGAAGGATTAATGCTGATGGGAGCAGTCACCACTTGTATCGTGTATATTCGCTCCGGAAACCTGCTGCTGGCTCTGCTGGCTACCGTAGCTGTAACGGCTGTGCTTGGATTGCTGCATTCTTTTCTCTGTGTGACTCTGCGGGCGAATCAAACCATGTCCGGTCTTGCGATGACCCTGTTCGGCAGTGGGTTGAGCGCTTATCTAGGCAAACCGATCAGCGGCATTCCTTTGCCGGGAACCTCCCCTAAGCTGCATCTGGCTTGGCTGGAAAATGTACCGTTCCTTGGAAAAATATTCGGCAATATGGATTACCTAACCTGGTTCAGCCTGCTGCTAGTGCTTGTTTTGCATCTACTAATTCACCGCACTTCATGGGGCCTGCATTTGCGGGCAGTCGGAGACAGTCCGGCTACCGCAGATGTGATGGGGATCCGTGTGCAGCTTATCCGCTACAGTTATGTGATCAGCGGCGCTGCCCTCATCGGTCTGGCCGGAGCGGATATGGTATTAGCTTACGCGCCAACCTGGAATGAAGGACTGACGGCCGGCCGAGGCTGGATTGCGATAGGGCTAGTGATTTTTGCCAGATGGAATCCGCTGCGTGCCTTGTTCTGCGCTTACTTTTTTGGGGCATTGGATTCGCTTGGCTTCCGTATTCAATTGCTGGGCAGTGCAGTCCCGCCCTATTTTCTCAAAATGATTCCGTACCTTTTGACCATTCTAGTCCTGATGTACCTGGGGTACCGCAACCGCAACAAACCATCCGGCACACCGGAGGCGCTCGGAGTGCCTTATATTCGGGAACAAAGGTTTTAAGGCAAGCTGCATGAGGAGGCATCAGCAATCTGGTACTCAAAAAGGAGGCGGAGTGTATGGGGGTCTTACGGGAAGAGGAAGGAAGGTTACCTGATGTAATTCAACCCCGCAGCCTGCACGAAGCTTGGGAGAGAAAGACAGCACTTGGAGAAAGTGCCCAATATGTCGCAGGAGGGACACTGCTGAGAACAGGGTGGGAAAGCGGAACGGCGCTTATGCCGAAGCAGTTGATTGATCTCAGGCAAATCCCAGATCTCGCGGATATCACTTTGACGGAGTTCCACTTATCTCTTGGCGCTCTTGTCCCGCTTTCACAGTGCCGAAGCAATGAGCTTGTGCAGGCAGTGGCTCCAGCGCTGCAAGAGGCCGCACGTTGCATAGCGGCTCCATCAGTGCGTTATCTAGCCACGCTTGGTGGCAATATCGCTTCTGGCTTCGGTGATATTCTACCCGCGTTACTGGTATATGACGCTGAGTTGATCTCCTTAGACGGTAAATTTATGACGACACTACCTTTGACAGAGTGGCTAAACAATCACTGGAGTGGGATGAAACCTGCGGCAGATCTAGTAGCTGAGCTTCGCATATCACCTGCTCGCCGAGAGAATCCATTAACAGATAGACTTGAAATTTTTCGCAAGGTTGGCCGCAGGGAAGCTTTCACTCCTTCACTTGTAACGGTAGCAATCTCAGCTTCGATCGATGAGGAACATCGTTTCCGCGAGGTTCGTATCGCAGCAGGTGGGGGCTCTGGGCGGCCGCAGCGGTTAACCAGAGCTGAAGTTATGCTTGAAGGCGCGGGGTATACAGAGGAGCTGTTGGCTTCTCTATATGAAGTGGTTGAGAACAGCTTTGAGACGTATAGTGATCCCTTTGCAACAGAACTTTACAAGAAAAAGAGTGCTGGGAATTTGGTTGTATCTGAGCTGTGGAAGGCTATGAATATACGGAGTTAAGAGGTGAATAACCCACGAAAGGAGAGAGGGAAAATGCTGCTGAATAAGGAATCCAGCGGGAGCCGCTGGCGTACACGGCCCGACGGAGAGGGCAAGGTATCCGGCAAGCTGCAGTATTTGACCGACATGAGGGCGGAAGGTATGTTGATTGGCCGCGTGCTCCGCAGTGAGCAGGCACATGCTCGTATTTTGTCCATACGCATTGAGAAGGCCATTGAAGTCCCTGGTGTACACGCTGTAATTACTCATGAGGATGTGCCCGGACTTAACGGCTTTGGCATAGCTTTGCCGCATCAACCAGTATTTTGCAGCGATCGTGTGCGTTACACTGGCGATGCGATTGCGGCAGTCGCGGCTGAGACGGACGGAATTGCGGAATACGCCTTATCTCTTATCGAAGTGGATTATGTGCTTCTACCACTGTTGGAAGATCCGGAAGAAGCCATGAAGAAAGCTGCTGTTCTTCTGCATCCCGAGGGAAACGTGCTTCATCATACGGAATACTGCAAGGGCGAACCGGGAGCGGTATTTAAGGATTGCTGCCACGTAGTGGAGGAGACCTACTACACACCTCGCCAAATGCACACCTATATGGAGACTGAGGGCGGATTGTTTATCCCCGAAGATAACGGACGGCTTACCGTGTATTCAGCTACACAACATGGGTTAATGGATCGCATGCAGCTATCCAGAATTCTGGCTATTCCTCAAGAAGATATTCGAGTCATCTCGAGTCCGATCGGCGGGTCCTTTGGAGGAAAAGACGAGCTGAATGTACAACCGTATGGTGCGCTGCTCGCCTTGCGGACACTCCGTCCGGTAAGACTGCATAATTCGAGAGCTGAATCGGTCCGTGCAGGACTTAAACGTCACCCTATGAAAATCACCATGAAAACTGGCTGCGATCACGAAGGAATCATCAAGGCGCATCAGGTCAGAATTATTTCGGATACGGGGGCTTACGCAACGCTCGGTGCGGAGGTGCTCAACTTCGCGACAGAACATGTAATGGGCCCTTACATCATCGATCATATAGAGGTGGAAGGTTTCGCTGTATATACCAATAACGGTGTGTCCGGTGAATTTCGAGGATTTGGCGGCAATCAGGCGATTTTCGCGTTGGAAGGACAAATCGATCGTTTGGCTGAGCGATTGCAGATCGATCCGTGGGAAATGCGCCACCGCAATTTGCGTAAATATGGAGATCTGGGGCCCCTGGGTCAGGAAGTTGCTCAGACCGATGGAGCCTTTCAGGTGTGGAAAGCATTGGCGGACTCGCCTCTAATGACTAAGGTATCTTCTACAGACAGCAGCTTAGGCTTTGTGGAACCATGGATCGTCACCGGAACGGGTGCTGCAATCGCTATGCATGGTGCAGGACTTGGTTATGGCATTCCGGATCCCGCGGGTGGCCGGCTGTCTCTGACGCTAGAGGGCAAGATTGAGGCGGTGTTTGGTTACGAGGAGTTTGGCCAGGGCTTAATCGCGACCATGGAACAAATGCTGATTGAACAGT
The DNA here is from genome assembly GCF_002264385.1 of Paenibacillus sp. VTT E-133280. Taxonomy (NCBI): domain Bacteria; kingdom Bacillati; phylum Bacillota; class Bacilli; order Caryophanales; family Paenibacillaceae; genus Paenibacillus; species Paenibacillus sp. VTT E-133280. The sequence goes on along the minus strand of NZ_NFUX01000033.1, from coordinate 48,672 downwards.
TTGGCTTCGCAGCAGAGGATCTAAGTATCGTCATTGGCGATACGGACGTCGTGCCCGATAGCGGATCAAGTACAGCTTCACGTTCGACAAGCATGATGTGGATGGCCCTAAAACGGCTACGTCCAGACTTCACGGCTCGAGTGTTGCAGACAGCTGCTACGATAAAGCCGGGGCTGGATGACTATGAAATGAAGCTCGGTCCTGGCGGCATTTGGCTAAAAGACGGCGGTCTGCTTCTGACTTACAAGGACCTGGCACAGCGAATTTCAGAACCCATTGTCTGTAATACAAAGTTTACTTATCCAACCACAACTTTTAAAAGAGTGGGAGCACATTTCCTATACACCTATTCGGCTATCGCAGTGCGCGTGGAAGTTAATCTGCTTACAGGACGTGTCCGTGTGTTGGACCAATATCATGCGGTAGCTGCGGGGCCGGTGGCTAATCCGCAAGGGTATCTCGGGCAGATCGAAGGTGGCAGTAGTATGGCGGTGGGCTTCACCTTGTCAGAGGATGCTGTAATGTCAGGCGGTAGCTATGTCACCAAAAATCTAGACACTTATTTGGTGCCGACCATTGCCGACATGAACGGAAGCATTCAGGTGCAGCCGATAGAGGATTTGCCAGATCATGATACGTATGGTCCTCGCGGCATTGGAGAGGTGGGTTCCGTCAATTTAGCTCCGGCAGTCGCATCAGCCATATTTCAGGCAGTAGGGAAACGGGTAACTAAGCTGCCCATTGATCCCGAATGGCTGCAATCTACGCCGTTTATTCCACAAAAGGCGGTGAATATCCATGCCGAGCTATAATCCCATTTCAAATCTAAATGAAGAGGACCCTAACCCCGCATCGTCTGAGGAAGCTTTTACAGAAGAGAGGTTCACCTTCAAATGCAGCCTCAATGGCAAAGCAATATCCACCGTGATTCCTCCTTCCCGTAGGCTCTTAAATGTTATACGTGAAGATTTGGAGCTGACCGGAACGAAGCGCTCTTGCGAGATTGGCCGTTGCGGAGCCTGTATGGTGCTGGTCGATGGACATCCGGTGAATTCATGTCTGATGATGGCCTATCAATGCTCAGGTGCCGAAATTACAACAATTGAGGGTCTTAGTGAGGCGGGGCTGCATCCCGTTCAGCGTGCTTTTTTAGAAGAAGGCGGGTTCCAATGCGGTTATTGTACGCCAGGGATGGTCATCTCGGTGGTTGCCCTGCTGGATGAGAATCCGCATCCTACTCAGGCTGAAGTAGAGGAAGCTTTATCGGGTAACATTTGTCGCTGTACAGGATACGGAGGCATTTTGCGAGCTGTCAATAAAGCTATAGGAGGTGGAGTGGATGGTCGTTTCTGAATACAGGTATACGCTGGAAGAGATAAATGCCATGAGGATAACGGATTTTGTGAAGCATCTGGGCGGCATTTTTGAACATTCACCGTGGGTAGCAGAGGAGGTTTATAAGCAGATCCCGTTCCATTCTATAGAGCATTTGCATAGTACCATGATGCAAACCGTTCTGAGTGCTGATCGTAGCCGAATGGAGGGACTATTAAAAGCTCACCCAGATTTGGCGACTAGGCTTCAGGTTACACCTTTGTCAGCATCAGAGCAGCAGGGAGCCGGACTAGATCGGCTAACAAGGGAAGAGTTTGATCTTTTGAATGATCTGAATAGAAAATATACAGAAAAATTTCAGTTCCCTTTTATTCTAGCTGTACGTGGTAAGAACAAAGATGCCATCATTAATGCCATGGAAGCACGGGTAGAACGTTCACCACAGGAGGAATGGGTGCAGGCTTTTTCTGAGATCGGCCTTATTACGAAATTCCGCCTAAGTGATTTAATCATTCATTCATCATAATCGGGGAGGGCGTCAGCCATGCTGGAACCAATGAACGGACGTACTATGTTTTATGGAAAAAGCGATGTTCTAACCTATCGTACCTATGCCAAACCGCTGGCCGTTACCCCTGTTCCCGAATCTTCCTTTACGGGCTGCGACAACATTATATTCGCGCATAATATTACATTTGCCGTTACGGGTGAAGCCTTTCTTCCTTCATTTTCAGAGGGGGATAATTCAATGGTCGTAGCTACTGATTCTATGAGAAATTTCATTCTCCGCAATACCGCTGACTACACGGGCAGCACAACGGAAGGATTACTGCAGCTTCTGAGCAGCCGTTTTATCGATAGATACAGTCATGTCACCGCGGTTTCGGTTTCCGCAGACCGGTTACCTTTTGAACAGGTAATGGTGCCCGGGGGTGAGGGGCTTAGGCAGAGTCATTTAGTGCTGAGGCACTCCAATAATGAATCCTATTCGGCTTCGCTGACAGTAAAGCGTGGGGAAAGTGGGACTGAGGTTGTTGCTCATGAATGCCAGTTGAAGGATCTACAGCTGATAAAAGTGAGCGGAAGCTCGTTTTATGGATTTGTCCGAGATGAATATACGACATTGCCAGAAAGCTTTGACCGTCCGCTTTATATTTTTCTGAATATTAACTGGACCTACATTAATGTGGAGCACGCTTTGGATGGAGATCAGGGTCAATATGTGGCTGCGGAGCAGATTCGTGATATCGCCCATAGTGCTTTTCATGAGCTCAACAGTCCATCAATCCAATCGTTGATTTATCAAATTGGACTGCGCGTGTTGTCCCGTTTTCCACAGCTGGCTACCGTTTCATTTGAGTCCAATAACCGGACTTGGGAAACCATTGTTGAGCCTGAAGAAACTAAAGGTGGGGTCTTCACCGAACCTCGTCCACCCTATGGTTTTCAGGGCTTTTCTGTCAGCCGTGCAGATCTGGCCGGAGAGACAGCGTAATGAGCGGGCGGCTTACCACCCATGTGCTGGATCTGTCGCGGGGCATTCCTGCTGCAGGACTGACGCTTCAGCTCTGGAAGCTTACGGATGGGATGAGCAAGCTTCTGTGTGAAAAAGTCACGAACAGTGACGGGAGGCTGGATGCTCCGCTGCTGGAGGGAACCGAGATGGAGGCTGGTTGTTACGAGCTGCTGTTTATGGTCGGCGATTACTATCGTAGAGCCAATGCCAAAGTGTCAGCAGCTGGCATAGAAGTAACAGAAAGCTCAGTAGACACTCAACGTGAGATGTCTTTTTTTCTAGAACAGATACCTATTCGATTTCATATAGAGAGCTCCATGCAGCACTACCATGTACCTTTGTTAGTAGCTCCTGGTGGATACAGTACGTATCGGGGAAGTTAGGAGAAATTTAACGACCAGTGGAGGTTGGCAGCTCATGAAGGAATCCTACGAACTTGTGATTAAGAACGGGAATGTAGTGCTGCCCGATCAGGTGCTTAAGCTGGATATTGCTGTATCAGAGGGACGGATCGTCGCATTAGGTGAGGAGCTTTCGACTGGACCGCTGACCCATGTCATCGACGCAGATAGGCTCTATGTCCTCCCCGGTATGATTGATATGCATGTGCACTTTAATGAGCCTGCGCTGGGACATTGGGAAGGCTTTGGCAGCGGTTCTGCCGCTTTGGCAGCTGGCGGCTGCACAACCTATGCAGATATGCCGCTTAACGGCAATCCACCTACGGTGAACGAGATGGCACTCCATCAAAAAGTGAAGGCGGCGGCGGGTAATTCCGCGGTTGATTATGTGCTGTGGGGTGGTCTCGTTCCGGGAAATCTGGATGATTTGGAAGCATTGGCAGCTGCCGGGGTCACTGGCTTCAAAGCTTTTCTCTCTAATCCCGGAGGGGAGGGTGAAGGCAGATTCCGTGAAGTGGATGAGGATACGCTCTATCAAGGAATGCAGCGAATTGCTGCTTTGGGCGGGATTCTTGCCCTTCATGCCGAGAGCGAGGCGATCACGGCAGTGCTGACCGCTGATGCCGTGCGAAATGGGAGAAGCAGTGCGCGTGATTTTGCGGCTTGCCGCCCTGCTGAAGCGGAGCTGGAGTCAGTGTCCAGGGCACTGTTGTACAGTGAACGTACTGGATGTCGGGTGCATTTTGTCCATATCAGCACTGCAGCCGCCATAGAGAAAATCTATGAAGCCAAGGTTCGAGGACTGGACGTTTCGGCTGAAACCTGTCCACATTATTTGGTGCTCACAGAAAGGGATATGGAGGAGCTAGGACCTGTGGCGAAATGTGCCCCTCCATTGCGAAGTGTACTGGAGCAGGAGAAGTTATGGGAAATGCTCGCCCAGGGCAAAATCGACTTAATCGCTTCAGATCATTCACCCTGTCCGACGGACTTGAAGATGAACCCGGAGTTGTCTTTTTTTGAGGCTTGGGGTGGAATCTCAGGTGCCCAAAGCAGCTTAGAGCTTATGTTCCATGAAGGTGTAAATGTCCGGGGATTGCCAATTACATTAATCTCTCGCCTGCTCGCCGGGCATCCCGCAAAACGCTTTGGGATGGAGCATCTTAAAGGCACTATCGCGCTAGGACTGGATGCCGACTTCGTACTGCTGAATCCAAACACAACCTATACGCTGGCTGCTGAAGATTTGTTATACCGTCACAAGCATAGTCCTTACATCGGAAGAACTCTATCCTGCAAGGTAGCTGCTACGATAAGCCGTGGCCGGGTGGTCTATACCTCTGAAGAAGGCGTACTTGCTGAGGAAGGTGGACAGTGGCTGCAGATTAGGAAGGAGCAGTACAGCCTATGAATGATTCCAGAGTGCAAGCATCGCCCGAGAAGCTGCTCAAGCTCCTGGAGGAGCTGGCGGCATATACCGCACCTGGGCCGGGAGTTACTAGATTGCTATACACGGAGGAATGGGGGCGGGCGCAGATCTTTTTGCAGCAAAAAATGGCTGAGTGTGGTTTAAAGGTTACCACCGATAAGGTGGGCAATGTTTATGGGCGCCTGTGTGGACGCAGTCCGGAGCAAAAGGTCATATTAACCGGATCACATATCGATACCGTGGTCAATGGCGGCAAATATGATGGAGCTTATGGGATCGCCGCAGCCATGCTTGCGCTTCAAGATTTGCAGATGAATTATGGTCAGCCGAAGCGTACGCTTGAGGTCGTATCTTTTTGTGAAGAAGAGGGTAGCCGATTTCCCCTTGCTTATTGGGGATCAGGTCATGTCACGGAAAGATATGACGGAAGCGAGGCAGAGACCTGTATGGATGCAGATGGAGTAACGTTACAGGCAGCAATGGCGGAATCTAGCTTTTTGCAAGGTGTAACAGATGAGACTGGAGCCAGAAATAATATTGGCGCTTTTGTAGAGCTGCACATTGAGCAGGGAATTATTCTGGAGAAAACAGATACGCTGATAGGCGTAGTTCTGGGGATTGTTGGACAGAGACGTTACACGGTTAAGGTTAGTGGTGTGGCTAATCATGCGGGAACAACGCCGATGTTGATGCGGCACGATGCACTGACTAGTGCGGTAGAAATGCTGTATGTACTAGAAGGTGCTGCTATAGCGGCAGGTGATCCGCTCGTAGCAACCTCAGGCAAGCTTGAGGTGTATCCGAATACGCCAAATGTGATTCCGGGTGAGGTTCTTTTTAACTTAGATATCCGCCACAGTGAAGAGGATGAACTAGAGTGTTTCTGTGAGTGGCTTTTTTCGCAATATCATGAAATCGTCGCAAAACGTGGAGTAACCTTGGAGGTTACGCCTGTGCTTCATACACTCCCTACACCTATGGATACTAAGCTCTCTACAGCGCTGGAGAATATCTGCCTGGAACAGGGCAAAACCTACCGCAGGATGGTCAGTGGAGCAGGACATGATGCCCAGCTCTTTGCGCCGCGTTGCCCCACTGCGATGATTTTTGTACCAAGCCGTGCTGGGATCAGCCATTCACCGGAAGAGTATACCTCTCCTGAACAGCTCGCTGCTGGGCTTGAGGTGCTGACTGCCATGTTATACGAGTTAGCTTATTAAAAAGAGTTCGCCGAAGGCGTTGATGCTTGAAGGGAGAGATCATCATGAAGCGTTACGAAGATTTGTCGCCGTCCCTGCGCTGCATTATGACTCCGGGTCCGGTGGAGGTGGATCCACGTGTGCTGCGGGCGATGTCTTTTCCCGTGCTGGGGCAGTTTGATCCCGAGTTCACCCATATGATGAATGAAACGATGGAGATGCTGCGGGAGCTGTTCGCTACCCGAAATACATGGGCTTACCCGATAGATGGGACCTCTCGCGCTGGTATTGAAGCGGTGATGGTCAGTTTGATTCTGCCGGGGGAACGTGTGCTGATTCCGATCTTTGGACGTTTTGGACATTTGTTGCATGAGATTGCTGAACGTTGTGCAGCTGAGGTATTCGTTTTGGAAAAACCATGGGGAAGTGTGTTTGAACCAGATGAAGTGATAGCGGCTATGGAGACCTTTAAGCCGAATGTGGTGGCGATGGTGCATGGTGAGACCTCTACAGGACGGGTGCAGCCACTCGCGGAGATTGGCAGAGCCTGCCGCCGAATGGATGCTCTATTCATAGTGGATGCAGTTGCAACTCTTGGGGGCATTCCTGTTGAAACGGATGCTTGGATGCTTGATGCGGTCGTGGGCGGCACACAGAAGTGCCTGTCCGTCCCCTCTGGAATGGCACCGATAACGTATAATGACCGCGCTGAAGCTAAGCTCATCACCCGGAAGCGAGTAGAACGTGGGATTAGAACCAGTGATGTCCAGGCTGGTGAGCGGTCTTTTGTCCGCAGCAACTATTTCGATCTAGGCATGCTTCAGGATTATTGGAGCCCGCAACGTCTTAATCATCATACAGAGATGACCTCTATGCTCTATGCACTACGGGAAGGCTTGCGACTTGCGCTAGAAGAAGGATTGGATGCCAGATTCGCCAGACATCAGCTCCATGAAAAAGCACTTATAGCTGGTTTAGCAGCGATAGGGCTTGAACTTTACGGGGAGCCTTCTTGCAAACTTACCGTTGTAACCTGTGTGCTGATTCCTGAGGGCATAGAGGGGGAATCTGTACGCACGCTGCTGCTGGAGCGGTTCGGCATTGAAATTGCCAGCTCCTTTGGACCTCTGAAAGGAAAAATCTGGCGCATTGGCACGATGGGCTTTAGCTGCCGTACAAATAATGTGCTGCGTTTGCTGGGAGCTTTGGAAGCAGCGTTGCTGCGACATGGATTTGGAGTGGCTTGCGGTCTTGGTGTTCAGGCGGCACTTGACGTATATGAGGAAAACGTAAGATAATCGTTGGAATAGATGCTGGCGGGTGAGTTCATACCAGGGGCATGTCCGGATTGTTGGACAATCTTTGGATTAAGAAAACGGCTATCATCTACAGGGATGACGGAGCCGTTTTTTCGTACAATATCAGATTTGCCAACTATGATAACAACACAGCCGATGCTTAAGCAATCCTCTATTATTATGAATCTATTCACTACATCAAGAACGCACATGGATACTAACGGGGGAGAGATGAAAATGACAGCTTTTACAAGAAAGCCTTTAGCAGATTGTGTACCTGAGCTTGTGGCTACGGCCAGAGGAGATAAACCGGCAACACTAGTAATTACAGGTGGGAAGCTGGTCAATGTATGCTCTGGTGAAATTTTAGAAGGAATGTCTGTTGGTGTGCAAGGTGGACGTATCGCTTATGTTGGTAAAGATGTGACACATATGATTGGTGAAGGAACTCAGGTCATTGAGGCGAATGGTAAGTATATAGCTCCGGGACTACTCGATGGCCATTGTCATATTGAGAGCACCCAGCTTACCGTTACAGAATTCTCACGCGCGGTTCTGCCGCTGGGCACAACAGGCGGTTTCTTTGATGCTCATGAGATTGCTAATGTATTCGGGCTGAAAGGGATTCAATTAATGCTCGATGAGATGCGGGGAACACCGTTAGCGGCTTACATGCAGGTAGCTTCTTGTGTGCCTGCGGCAGGTGCGGAATTCGAGACAACGGGAGCTTCTATTGGACCAGAAGAAGTGGCAGAAGCCTTTACTTGGGGACCTGACGTGATTGCGCTGGGTGAAGTGATGAATTTTCCTGGCGTTGTTTATGGCGATGAGAAAATGCTTGGAGAAATTCAAGCTACGCTGCGGGCAGGCAGATTTGTAGACGGTCATTTCACATGGCCTTCCAGCGACTGGAGACTGCCCGTGTATGCGGCGGCAGGTGTGACTGGCGATCATGAGTGTGTGACGGCAGACGATGTGATTGAGCGCGTTCGACTGGGGATGTATGCCAAAATGCGCCGTGGCTCCGCTTGGCATGATGTGGCTAAAACAATTACAGCCCATACAGAACACGGCATTGATACACGCCGAATGATGCTGGTAACGGATGATCGTAGTTCTGAATCCTTACGAGATGAGGGGCATATGAATTTCGTTCTGCGTGATGCTATTGCTCAAGGTGTTAAGCCCATAACAGCTATCCAAATGGCTACCATTAATACTGCTGAACGCTTTGGTTTAGCGCGGGATATCGGTTCTATTACTCCGGGTTCTTTTGCAGATATCATTCTTCTGGACGGGAATTTGGCAGATGTTAATGTAGTGCTGACGATTGCCGCAGGTGCAGTAGTTGCTGAGAACGGAGTAATGACGGCAGAGCTTGCTGAATTCACCTATCCGGAGGAAGTGTTGGCTTCGGTTCATTTGCCACAGCGTCCTACTTCAGAAGATTTCATCATTGCTGCTCCAATTCAAACAGGTGAACTTACTACAAGAGTTATTAAGGTAAGAGAAAATCATGTGGAGACTATTGAGCGCATGGTTTCGATACCTGTAGTGGAGGGGCAACTGGATGTAAATGCTATAGAAGGTTTGTGCAAAATCGCAGTGCTTGAACGTCATAAAGGTACAGGCAATAAATCAGTGGCCGTTGTAGAGGGCATTGGATTTAAAGAGCCGGCTGCCATTGCGATGACGGTTGCTCATGATAGTCATAATGTACTCGTCATCGGCAATGATGATGAGTTAATGGCTAAAGCTGCAAATGCGGTGGCGGATGCCCAGGGTGGTGTTTGCATGATCACATCCAGTGGAGAGACATTATTTCCTCTGGCTATTGCAGGTCTAATGTCCACGGAACCCTTCGAAATTGCTGCTGCAAAATCAGCTGCGATCAGCAAAGCGCTATATGATGCTGGCTGTACTTTGAACTACGCATTTATGACTTTATCGCTGCTTGCATTGGCGGTTATCCCGACATTGCGAATTACAGATAAAGGACTGGTTCGGATTTCACCGGAAGACGGAATACAGCTAGTGCCGCTGTTTGTTTAAGCAGAGTTAACTAAATAACAAGTAGGCAAAAGACTGTTTAGAGGTCGTTTATGACCAATCTGAACAGTTTTTTTGTTATGAAAATAATGAGATTTAAGTTTTTTTAGTATACATATTAAACAGATGGACAAAGATTGAAACATTTTTTTGTGGAATTAATGAAAAAATATTAACAAAGCGTAGTCAGTTGACGATAATAATGTTAAATTAGATAAAAATTAAAGTGAATGGATAGAGTTAATTTTACATGATTGGCATATAACGAAATTAAAGATATCATTAGATTTCAGATAGCCCAACTAAGAGGGACGAGGTGCATGAGAGATGATCAGACTAGAAACGCAAGACATTCAAAATATTAGCATGAAGCAAATGGCTAGTATTTTTAAAATGAAGCCGCTTGAGCTGAGATTTGTCACCGATTTTCAGGGTGAGAAATATCTCTTAACCAATGATAAGCTACACCTCAGCAACCAGCAGTATTGGGCAAAGGTTATGGAATGTGTCTTTGAGGATCATGTTAGACCTGTGCTAATGTGTGAGGTGTTATATTTCCTGCGTAATGAATTTCTGGAAAGTGATATTAAGATTTGCTTCTCTTATAATTATGCAGAGGATGGGAACGGAGAAGCTACGGCAATGGCTGAAGTCTCGTTTAATGACTCTGCTGATTTAGAGCCGAGTGAGATCGCCGAGCTGATCGACTTTGCATTGACCTTACAGGACAAGCAATGGTTCCATGAACTGACTACTAAATATAAGCAGCTTACAGCTTAAGGATCTTTTTAATTCTTAGATCTTATGAACTGGCATAGCAAACCGTTTTGTCTGCAGCAAAGAATATTTGCGGACAAGACGGTTTTTTATGTTACCAGCCTATGGCGTTTTGTGCAACATGCTGAGCCAGAAATTGAAGCCAGTCCTCATGATTATTCAAGCAGGGGATCGCTGTGAAGTCTTCAGCATGTCCTCCTCCAGCCTCGAATTGTTCGCGCCCTTCTATTGCTAGCTCGTGCAGCGTTTCCAGACAATCCGTTACAAGTCCCGGTGAGAATATCAAAGGTTTATGAATTCCGCGTTCCGCTAGCTTTCCCAAAACATCAGCTGTAGAGGGACCTACCCATTCTTCGCGTCCGAAGCGTGATTGAAAAGTAAGCTGCCAGCGTTCGGGCTCCCAATTCATAGCTGAAGCGAGAAGACGCGCAGTTTCCATACATTGCTCTGGATAGGGATCACCTGTATCTGCATAACGCTTGGGAATGCCGTGGAAGGTTAGGACGAAATAATCAGGATCAGAGTTGAGAAGTTTCATTTGCTGAAGTAAATGCGACTTCATAGCGAAAATATAACCGGGTTCATTGTAATAAGTATCTATAAATCTGAGCGCTGGAATCAGTCGCTTCGTAACCGGTCCAGTGGAGCTTTGGCGTCCTAATGCAGCAAAACTTGCTTGATCGAAGACAGATGCCGTCGTAGTGGACGAATATTGCGGGAATAGCGGCACAATGATGATCCGTGTGACTCCGGCAGCTTCCAATTTGTCCATTGCTTGCTCCATACTGGGTTCGCTATACGCTAAGCCCAGCTCTACTTGATAATGCGGACCTAGAAATGCTTGCAAACCAGACTGCTGAGTTAATGAATGGGAGAGTAAAGGTGATCCTTCTGTTGTCCAGATTTGTCTGTACAGCTCAGCCGAGCGGCGTGGACGAAAGCGCAGAATAACGCCTCGCAGCAAAGGCTGCCAGAGCAGTGGTGAATAATCTATAATTCGGCGGTCGGATAAAAAACGTTTCAGATAAGGACGTACCGCCTTTGCAGTAGGTGCAGTAGGTGTGCCAATTTGGGCGAGAATAACTCCAATAGGTGGCTGTTTGTGCAATGGATTTGACTCCTTCCCATGTTAGAGATCGTTTTAAAATAGCATATCTATTCTTGAAAACACAATAATCGAGATCACGTTATTTACATAAGGAAGAGGAAGAGGGGATATTTTCTGGAAAAGATTATTAAAAATCACAATCTTGAGCAAATAGTGATATTTCTTATAGGGTGTGTGATTTTAGATACAGAGGAATGGCGGAAAACTTTGGTAGTATCAAACCAGAAATTGATGAAAAAACGCATTCATTATTTTTCTATCATCTTATGTGAATTATTTCACCTTTTATGCGGTTTATTGTTAAAAGGAAGGAATGAATAGATTTAAGGCATTCTTTTTTGGAAAGTGATGGGTCGCGCATTGGCATGAGAGGGGGGATGGGTTCTTATGAAGAGAGATGTAATGCTTCATAAGAAGAGAAGGGGCGCTGTGAAGGGTAAGTTTGGTTAAGAAAAGCTATATATCACTGGGGACTTGGTAAAGGAGAATTTTATTGAAAAAACTAATTTCTTTAACGGTTAGCGCGGCAATATTGTTAGCGCCATTTGCTTACACACTTAATGTGCCTGCTTTGAACTTGAAGGTGGATGCAGTATCCGCAGCTTCTGAAGAAGCGGATGCACCAGCAGTCAAACCAACAGCAAAACCAGCAGCAACAGCAAAGCCAGTAGCAACACCAAAAGCAACAGCAAAACCAGTAGCAACACCAAAGCCAACAGCAAAACCAGTAGAAACACCGAAAGCAACGGTAAAACCAGTAGCAACCCCAAAGGCAACAGCGGCACCAGCAGCAACGACAAAACCAGCTACAACGCCAAAAGCAACCGCTGCTCCAGCGGCTACAGTAGTTCCAGCAGCGACTGTTAAGCCTGTGCCTACAGCAATTCCGGTTACAGTTAAGGAAAATGTATATCAAGATGGAGTTTACGTAGCGTATGGCGATGCTTACTCCAAAGGTACCGAAGGCGCTAAGATCGAAATTAAAGATGGAAAAATTACTAGCATCGATCTCCTGAGAACCAGCCCTAAGCTGATCGACAGAGATGCTCGTAACAATTATAGCGCTTTATGGCAAGCTTATGGATTGATGGAGAATAAATTGATTGGCAAGACAAGAGATGGAGCAGCTGCAGTAGACGCTGTTTCGGGAGCAACACGCTCTAGTAATGGATGGAAATTGTCTGTAGACAGGGCGTTTGAAAGAGCTCTAACAGTGAAAGATACAGATGCAATTTACTTTGATGGTGTTCATATGGGCATAGATCCTACAGGTAAATATGCAGTATTTGCAACCTACGAATCCAATAAGCTCACAGCTGTTAAGGTGTACCCGCTGAACAGTGCCGGTGATTTCGTGGATGAGAAGGCCTACACAGCTGAGCAATCCGCAGCAGTTGCAGCTATAACACCAGCATTGCTGGCTAAAGGAACAGCTGCAGAGCCTGTTGCAGGACTCGAAGCCGACTTTAAGGCTGCGATTAATGCCTTCTGGGATGCTGAGCAGAATGCAAAGATTGACAATGCTTCTGCTTATGTAGACGGATTCTATTCCTCTTATGGAACTGCAAGAAGTGTGGGTGTTGAAAGAGCTGACATCGTGATCCGCAACGGTAAGCTAGTGGATGTGAAGCTGTTCAGACTTGGGAACAACCTAATTGACAGAGGTGCAACAGCTTATGCGGAAGTTGTAAAAGCTAATGCTCCGATGACAGCTAAGTTGCTTGCTAATGGATCTTACTTCACTAACTATGATGAGAAGGTTGATGGAATTTCTGGCGCTACAGAAAGCAGTCACGGTTGGAACCAAGCCGTAGAAAGAGCTTTTGAAAAAGCACTAAAAGTTCCTGGTGAAGTTAGATATTTTGACGGAAAATTCGCAGGTGTAGATAACCAATCTAAAGTATTACTGCTTGTTGATATGGCTTCAGATGCAGTTACAAACATTAAAGTAAGCTTGTTCAGTGCTGACGGCAAGCTGATCGCTGATGACAAGCTAAGTGCAGAACAAAAATCACTGGTGGGTACACTTACTTCAGGATTACTTGAAAAAGGTGTGCAAATGTCCGATATCACAGGTCAAGAGGAGCTATCCGCAGCTGCCAAAGCTGCACTGACGGATACTTTGACTAACGCATCCAAAGTTCAAGGGACCTATAAAGACGGAACGTTTACTGCATTTGGTGATGCTTATGATAAAGGAACAAATAGAGCAGACGTTACACTACGTAACGGTAAGATCGTAAATATTGCTTTGTATCGTGTAGGAATGAATCTTGTGGATAGAGGCAAAGCTGCTTACCCAGAGGTGGTAAAAGCAATTCCACAATTGACTTCTAGCTTCCTTGCAGCAGGTACTAGAGAAGCTGTGCAAGCTGTAGACGCTGTTTCAGGTGCAACTAGTAGTAGTGTAGCTCTCAAGACTGCGGTGGATAGAGCATACGGGAAAGCTGAAATTGTAGAAGCTAATAAAGCGGCTTACTTTGATGGAATCTTCATTGGTGTAAGTGCTGATAAGCTTGTGAATGTTATGACATATGTAGAACATGGCGTTCCTGTTAAAATGCTTGTTTACTATCTGGATAAGAATGGAAGCACAAGAACGGTTAACCAATTGACTGACGCTGAGCTGGCTGTGAAGAGCGAGATTGAGTCGACTTCCACAGGTTATAGCTTACACAAGTATGGATATCGCGCAGCAGCCTTCGGAAATAATGATGCTGAGAAAGAAGTTTCTGCAAAAGTGGTAGAAGCTATTAAATCAGCCCTTGAATCCGCTGGTAAATAAGCAATTATCAATCAATACTTAATCTATACAGGGGGTTATTCTAGAGCCATATTATGGCCCGTGGAGTAACCTCCTTTATCTACCTGTACATAAAAGTGAAAATAGATCGTATAGTGATTTAAAGGGATTTTGGACGTGAGTGTCTAAAGTTTAATATAGAGAGCAGGTACAAAGCCTGTTATTAATAGGAGGCTTCAACATGACACAAATTAAACAGCTCGCTCCACAGGATGAATTTGTTGGCTTTTATCTCTTAAGAGAGCTAGCGATCAAACAAACGAACGGTACTCCTCCAAAGGATTATTTCGACCTGGTCTTGGGAGATTCCAGTGGACAATTGTCCGCGAAATATTGGGACGTCAGCACAACAGATAAAGAAACTTTTTTTCCTATGGCACTGGTGAAGGTTCGCGGGATTGCGCACACTTATCGTGAGAAATTGCAAATCAAAGTAACCAAAATCAGATTGGTGAACGATGAGGATGGCGTAGCGTTAACGGATTTCATTCGCTCCGCTCCTATTCGTCCAGTAGACCTTATTCATACGATTAAAGGGGTTATGGCAAGCATTACAGATCCGGAGATTGCTTCGATTGTCTCCTTTTGTGTAAGCAAAGTGGAAGAGAAATTGATGCATTATCCGGCTGCCAAAACGCATCACCATGCTTATTTTGCCGGACTTGCTTATCATATGGTCCGTATGCTGGAGATTGGGGATTTTCTGTGCAAGCAGCGTCCATTCCTGAATCCAGATTTAATGAAAGCTGGAATTATTCTGCATGATATCGCGAAGCCGGAGGAGATGGTCTCTCAGCTCGGGATTGTCTCAGAATATAGTGTTCAGGGTAAGCTGATTGGTCATATTTCGATGGCATCTAACTGGATTACGGAAGCGGCCATCCGTTTAGACATTGATTTGAATTCAGAGAAGGTTCTAGCGTTACAGCATCTCGTATTGTCACACCATAACCTGGGTGAATGGGGCAGTCCTGTTCAGCCGCAAACGGCTGAGGCCGTAGCGCTGCATCATATTGACGCGATGGATGCGAAGCTGCAGATGGTCGAGGATGCGCTGGATACCACACCAGAAACCGAAGAATGGACGCCATTCATCAGAGGATTGGAGAATAAAGCAGTATATCGGATGAAGATTTAGTATGTTGTGTTGATCTTGGTTGGTGATCTGGAAGAACCGATGGGATGTTCACTGATCGCTGATAGAATATACGGAATTCTTCCCTATAATGACCAGCAAGGTTAGATTTCTTCATAGTGAATGAATCGGCATGTATGCTATATCATTTCGAATGCAAAACACCCAACCAGCTGTTATAAGCCGATTGGGTGTTTTTTGCTAAACAACTTAATATTTTCTTATAAATAGAAGTTTTTCGTTCTTTGATTGTTCACAGGTTTCTTAGCAGGCTTACTCTTACGAGCAGAAAAAGGAGTGTATCCACCAGCAAACATTGTTCCGCTAGTATATCCTTGGCTGCTAGAGAGCAAAAGCGGGTCAAGGTGTGATTCTCGCTCCATAAGCATTAATAGAACTAAAGCCGCTGCGCGTGCGTCATCGAGAGCGTCATGGTGCTTCAGCTCAATGCCGAAATGCTCGGATACTACATTAAGTTTATGAGAGGGAAGCTCGGGCAGCATTTTTTTCCCTAATAAATAAGTACATAAGTATTGAAAGCTCGGATAGCTTATGGACATCCCATCGAGGCAATACCGCAGTACACTCATATCAAAAGCGGCATTGTGTGCTACAACGATTCGTCCATGCAGCAAAGGTTCAACGGCGGGCCATAATTCGTGAAAAGTAGGTTGACCGATTACCATGGAAGGGGTGATGCCATGTATCGAAATGTTCATGCCGTCAAACCGCTGTTGCGGATCGATCAGCCAAGAATGTTCTGCAGTGATAACGCCATCTTTAACTTCCACAAGTCCTAAAGCACAGGCGCTGGATCGACTGGAATTCGCCGTTTCAAAGTCAATTGCTATAAAGTCCATTCGTAAAGCTCCTCATCTATCATATATACATTCATATTAAAGTAGTAAAATGATAAATACAATCTAGTACAAGTTACAAATAGTAGTTGAGTAAAAATAAGGTGTACAAGAAGTGTTGTAGCTTTTTCAAGTTTCGTTATCTTGCTATCCTATTCAAGAATCCGTACACTGCAAAATAGATATTGTATATTATTGTTAAGCTCAAAAACGGGAGGACATACTTTGGGAGTTGTAATCACTAAATTTTTTGAATATGGACAAGCAGAAATCGATTACCTCGGAAGTGTGGACCCAGTGCTAGGTGCGACGATGGCGCGAATGGGGAAAGTGGAACGTGTGATTATTCCAGATCTTTTCACTGCGCTTATTTATGCCATAGTAGGTCAGCTAATCTCAGTCAAAGCAGTTCGGACCATCTGGACAAGAATGCAGGCTCAATTCGGAGAAATCACTCCGCTGCAGCTAGCTTTACACACGGCGGATGAGATTCAGGGTTGCGGTATGACGATGAAAAAGGCAGTTTGTATTCATGACATTTCCAAGCTGATTGCTGATGGGGCGTTTAAGCTGGAGGAACTACTTGGGTTATCCGATCAAGAGGTTATTCAAAGACTCATGAAGTTAAAAGGCATCGGTAAGTGGACAGCAGAGATGATGCTAATCAATTGTATGGAGCGCCCAGATGTAGTTAGTTGGGGAGATATCGCCATTCGTCGTGGCATGATGAAGTTGTATGGGCTTGATACGCTTACCAAAGAGCAATTCGAACAATACCGTCTCAGGTACTCACCCTTCGGTTCGGTAGCCTCCATATATTTATGGGAGATTTCATTTCAATAATTAATACGTAGGGAGCATTATAGTGGAGAAATCAATAAAGGAACAGCTAGTGGAGTTGGCAGATGCGGACTACCAGAAGTTTTCTGCGGCTTTACTTCCGACGATTGATAATGTGATAGGAGTCAGGCTACCGGAGCTGCGTAAACTCGCCAAAACCATTGCAAAGGGTGACTGGAGAGCCTATTTGGAGCACGCCGAGTCAGATTATTTTGAAGAAGTAATGCTGCAGGGTATGGTGCTTGGTTACGTGAAAGCAGAGCTTGAAGACATCCTGCGATATATCGCAGATTTTATCCCCAAAATCGATAACTGGTCGGTATGTGATAGCTTTTGTACAGGACTGAAGTTTACCTTGAAGAATAAAGAACAGATGTGGGATTTTATAGTTCCGTATCTATCATCTGACGAAGAATACGAGATTCGATTTGCGGTAGTAATGATGCTTAATTTCTTTATTGAAGAAGCGTACATCAACCGGATTTTACAACTACTCGATAAGGTCAGACATGAGGGGTATTATGTAAAAATGGCAGTTTCTTGGGCGTTATCGATGTGTTATGTGAAGCTGCCTGCGGCTACGATAGGTTATTTGAGAACTAATACTTTAGATGATTTCACCTATAACAAGGCTTTGCAGAAAATCACAGAGTCTTACCGTGTAGATCCGGAATCGAAAAAAATGATTCGCGGGATGAAGAGGAATAGAAAAAACAAGCCCCTTATATAGCTCAGTAGCTGAGAAATAAGGGGCCTGTTATTATATTTATTTTTTGTCGGTATTGATTTTCCGGTTGCGGATACGTTCAATTTCATCATCAACAGCACTACGAAGGTTAGGATCAATGGACGAAGCTGCGCCTGCTCCTGAGTTGGATTTATACTTGGCGTTTTCCGCCAGAGCTTCCCACTCGAAAATCTTCTCTTCCATTCGTTCGAAGCCACGTGAAGCGGTACCCACATTAGGTCCTTTTACACTGTTGCTATGAGGAGCGGAGCTTAGTGTTTCTGTAGCTTGCTGAGCACGAGCGATAAGTTCAGTTCTTTTCGCTTTAAGCTGTTCGCGCTCTTCTTTAGCTCTAGCGATATTGATCTCCAGCTCTGCCAGGGATTGCTGCGTTTGCACCTGACTATTGATACTCTCATCCAGCTGTTCTGTATACCGCAGCTTGGCCATGAGTGTAAGGCGCGCTCTTTCTTCATTTCCTTGCTCAACCGCCTGAACGGCTTCAGCTTCGCTTTGCTCTATCAACTGAGTATATTCTTGCTTACGGCGTTCCAATACACTCGCTGTAACTTTTAAATCACGCTCATTGCGTTCTGCCGCAGCTATTTCGTTCTCAAGATCGCGCAGATACTGACCTGTCAGTAGCACTGGATTTTCTAATTTGTTCAGACCTTCGTGTAGGGCAGCTTTAGTAAGGGTGGAAATTCTTTTGAATAAACTCATGTTATATCTCTCCTTAGTATGTTTGATTGGTATTAAAGGACGATCTGTTAATAGAAATCATGTCCATCCGAAAAGCTGCCAAAAGGTTCTTTAGGGACGATGATGCTGGCGATAAAGTAAAAGATAAGAACGGTACCGAAGCTGAAAAGTGCTGCCGCAACCGTTACGAGACGGAGAATTGTGGCATCGATGCCTGACCAACTGGCAAGACCTCCGCATACACCACTAATTTTCTGGTCACTTCTGGAACGATATAATTTTTTCATTTATTATTGTCATCCTCTCTGATGGGGGTGAGTATTATTAAATCTTGCAACCCGCTTGCTTATGTACTTATTGTATAGCCTTTTCGAATGTGGCAAAACGGCCTGAAGGCGGTTTTAAATACCAGACCTGAGTCGAGGTTCGTTCCCGCAGGAAGGCGGGGGAAATAAGTTCATGATTGTGGATGAACTACAAATCGCGGTTGAAGTTAGGTACAATAAAGAGAGGAATACTTGTGGCGGTGTCGAAATATGCTTATATATGACTACTACGGAATTGGGGGCTGAACATGAGCTTTTTTAACAAGGTAAAGGCAGGCGTAAGCGAGGCTGGGAATAAGGCAAAGACAGTGGTGGAGATCAATCGTTTGAAATTACAGAACAACAGCAAGCAGAATGACATTGACCAGCAGTATCAAGTAATGGGTAAACTGTTGTTTGAAGCTGTAACACAAGGAGCAGGACCACTGCCGAGTGAGCAGATCGAGAAGAATATTTCCCGTATTCTTGAACTGAAGTCGGAGATTGAGGTCAATCTGCAGCAAATCGCTGGGTTGTCTGATGTGAAGCACTGTAAAGCATGCGGTGGAAATGTGGCCATCGAGGCTCGCTTTTGTCCGAGTTGTGGATCAACCTTTGAAGTGTCAAATGAACCTATTCGTGACGTAACACCATCGTCGATACCTTTGGATAAGAAGGAATAAATCTACAACAGGCAAGTAATTCATTAAAAAAAGGACAGCTCAATAGCTGTCCTTTTTTTAATTTCGGAAGTGAGGTCGTTTAGCCTTTGGTTGCAAGACGTTTTTTAAAATAATACACAATTAGCAACATAAGCGGCAGAACAAATGCAAGAGTGAAATCCCAATCTACCCAGTAGGCAGGGATTTCCTTTACATAGAAAATGATGTCTTTGGCAATCAGTTGTGACATACCAAATAACAAAAATCCAGTGGGTATGATCAGTGGGCGATGGCTTTTAAGTTTAAATAATTGGGCTGTACCTAATGTTAAAGCATAGTAATAAATGGCTGTTTTGAAGTATGTACTGATAATCCATGCTGTAGCCATAAGCGCTTCAATACGTTGCAGAGAATTAGCAATATTAATTTTTTGAGCAAGAATATATGCGGCATAAAATTGATGTTCAGAAGCGTAAACACCAAGAACGGTAATGGAAAAAAATAAGATGAGGTTAAGTCCCAGAGCTCCGATGATCAAGGCTATGAAAATATCCCGGCTAGTTTTGCTATTCTTCTGAGCATAAGGATATACCATAAGAAACACGCACAATTCACCAAAAGGATAAAAAACACCATACATCAAAGTATGGAGCATGTCCGGTACTGGTGTGTTCATGATGGGGTATAAACGTTCCATTTTGACATCGGGTGTTAGCAGAAGCAGCAGACCAATCAAAAAAACTGCAAACAAAGGGAAAAAAAGCTGAGCTGCCCGTCCCAATGTCTCCAGACCCAATCGTACGCCATATACCAGCAGGAAAATGGCCATAAAACGGATAACCCCACCGGGTGTTTTCTCGTAAATCTGTGTACACATGAAATCTTCAATTTCTCTTATGTAGGTGGAAGCTGCAATCAGGAAGAACACTAGATAGAACAAGGCTACAGCTGTTCCGGCCCATTTTCCTAGAATTTGTAGGCTAAGCTCGATAATATTCTTGTCGGGTTCAATGTCTGCTAAGCAGAGCAACAGTTTTATGGTTGTCAGGCCCAAGGGAATACTAATCAAAGCAGCAATCCATGCATCTTGTTGCGCTCCTGATATCATTAACGCTGGATACACAAGCGCCATATCCCCAATAAATGTGAATAGCCCGAGTATAATCATTTGATTGGTACTAATTCGATCTTTCTCCAAATGCATATACCCCCTCAAATTTATTGGACTAGTTTTAGTATGGTTGTAGTTACCAGAATTATGCCATTCCGAATTTTAATCAGAAAGGAATAATTATCAAAATTAACATCAAACTATACTCATTAATCTAAGTGAAGTGGAGGCTACATCATGAAGAGCTCGGAGACTGTTAGACTATCAAACCGATTGAAAACCAATATTGATCAGTTGTACGGGTTGCTGGGCGGAAGTTCTGATGTAGTGATAAAAGAGTTGCAGATAGAAGAAAATACTCATATTTCTTTGATTTACATAGATGGTCTTGTAGATACTCAGGTGCTGCACAATTCAATTTTGTATTCTTTGCAGGAACATATTCCTTATGAACAGCTGGGGAAGCTTGAACCCGAGCAGAAGATTGAGATTATTAAGAAACAAATATTAATAGCCGGTGATCTAACCGTCATCGTTGATTTCAACCAATTTGTACACGAATTATTGTCCGGTAGTGTAATGCTGCTGCTCGATGGGACATCCACCGCTCTCCGGATCGGTTTACCTGGCTGGGAAGATCGCAATGTAGGAGAACCCAGTTCGCAATCGGTTGTACGAGGTCCAATGGAAGGATTCACGGAGAATTTGCGGACGAATACAGCACTGGTTCGGCGGAAAATAAAAGATAGCCATTTATGGCTGGAAACCGTTCAGATCGGAAGGGTGACTCAAACTAGCGTATCCATTATGTATCTAAGTAACATAGCGAATAAGGATTTGGTGCAAGAAGTAAAACACCGTCTGAATAAAATTGATACGGACAGTATTCTCGAGAGTGGATATATTGAAGAGTTTATTCAAGAGACGGCAGTTACACCTTTTCCTACTGTATACAACAGTGATCGTCCGGATACGATTGCAGCAGGTATTTTGGAAGGAAAAGTAGCCATTCTTGTTGATGGTACCCCTTTTGTACTATTGGTACCCACATTTTTTGTAGCATTTTTTCAGTCTGCTGAGGATTATTACCAAAGAGCAGATATTGGAACATTGCTGAGATTAGTTCGTTTTATTTCGTTTTTTATTACTTTGCTTGCACCTTCATTGTATGTTGCGATTACTACGTATCATCAGGAGATGATACCGACCAATCTTGTAATTAGTTTAGCTGCCCAGCGGGAGAGTGTTCCTTTTCCTGCTTTTGTCGAGGCGCTGATCATGGAAATGACTTATGAGATTTTGCGGGAGGCGGGGGTGCGGATACCTAAAAATATTGGACAGGCAATTTCCATTGTCGGAACGTTGGTGATTGGGCAAGCAGCGGTTGCGGCGGGTTTTATTTCCTCTGCAATGGTCATCATTGTATCGCTTACAGCCATTTCCAGTTTTGTTATTCCGGAGACAGGAATGTCTATAGCTGCACGGATGATCCGTTTTGTGCTTATAGCTTTGGCAGGATTTATCGGATTATATGGCATTCTATTCGGGATTTTTATCATCGTACTGCATTTGTCGAGCTTGCGTTCTTTCGGAATGCCTTACATGAGTCCGCTCGGACCTTATAACTCAAAAGACTTAAAAGACTCAATTTTTCGCTTTCCGTGGCCTTTTTTAAAGACAAGACCTGCTGAGAACAAGACACAGAACCTATTTCGTCAAAGCACATCCAGTGATGAGGAATCAACACAATGAATAAAAAATTAGTTAGAGGCGCTCTCCGATTGATGATAGCTCTCCAATTTACTTTAGTGCTAAGTGGCTGTTGGGAAAGAAAGGAGCTAAATGAGGTAGCCTTTGTCCTGGGGATAGGGATCGACAAGGCTGAAACTGGTTATACAGTTTCGATGCAGGTCGTTATTCCATCTGCAATTTCCTCACAATCGAATGGAGGAGGGGGAGGTACTGGAGTCCCGGTGGTTGTTTATAAATTTACGGTACCTACATTTTATGATGCACAACGTATGTTGAATCTGGATAGTTCTAGAACAAGTTATCTTGGTCATATCCGGGTGTTAGTGATTGGGGAGGAACTTGCCCGCTCCGGAGTGGGCGAGATACTGGACGTATTTAAAAGAAGTCGGGAACCTCGAATGGATTTCTACGTTATGGTTGCCAGAAATACAACCGCTAGCGATGTCTTGAATGTCCTTACACCTATGGATAAATTACCAGCGAACAAATTATTTAGTTCCCTAGATAATTCTTATAAAGATTCAGCAAAAACAGTCGCTGTCACGCTGGATGATTTTATTGAAACTTTAATGTCCCAAGGTGAAAACCCTGTACTTACCGGAGTGGAAGTTATGGGAGATCCCAAAGAGGGTGGAGATAAAAGCAATGTAGAGCGAACAATGCCTAAGGCGAGATTGGAATACCATACTGTTGCTGTGTTCAGAAAAGACAAACTGATCGGTTGGCTAAACGAGGGTGAAACGATCGGTTACAATTATATCAATGATAAGGTAACCTCACATTCTGGTCCGGTAGCAGGGGAAGACGGAAAACCTATTGTTATCGAAGCGATCCAGGCTTCAACCAAACGCAAAGTAAAAATTATTGATGGGGAGCCGCATATTTACCTTAATGTGAAGACGCTTTGCAATATTGAAGAAGTGCAAAGTGTGGAGAATTTGGAACTGGTAAGCACTATAAGACGGTTGGAGAAGGAAACAGAGGAACGGATTATTGAGCGGATGCAAAACACTGTGGAGCAAGTAAATAATCGCTTCAATGTTGATATTATGGGATTTGGACAATCGATCTACCATGCCAGCCCTAAAGCTTGGGCAAAGCTACAGCAAACAAAAGGCGATGACTATCTTAAATCATTACCCGTCCATTATAGTGCCTCAGTAGTTATTAACCGCGTGGGTCTAACAGATAATTCTTTTCTTGAAAAAATCAAGGAGTGAAGCCAAATGATAATACTGTTTTTTTTGGTGATTGCTGTTGGTTGTATGGCACTTGATTTGCCTAAATTAATACGAAAGCGCCGAGTACGTGATCTTAGCGTATATTTTATATTTTGGATTTTGGGGCTTGGCGCGACCTTATGCGCGTTGTTAAAGTTGAACATCCCCAGTCCGCTGTTTCTAATTATCCTTATCTATAAGCCAATAAATAATTTGTTTGGAATATGGTTTCATTAACAACGACGGATTTGCAAACTACCAAACCCCTTAGAATATACATTGGATAAAACTTCTGGTTTTTCTGATGAAATTCTAAGGGGTGTATTTTTTATGTCGATCAAAATATTGATTGCTATATACAATTAAATACAATAAAGTTGTCATATAGAGGATAATTTTGTCGATTTTTCTGCAAAAATGTTCCAATTCGCATTGCATCAGGTGACTTTAGGGTCTATGAGGTTCGAATCCTCCTCCTGAAAAAGACAGAAGAAAGTGGTGCACATAATGAGTAGCAACAGATTTGAGAACAAAGTAGTTATTATTACAGGTGCAGGTACAGGAATCGGAAAAGCTACAGCCTTAAGAGTAGCAAGTGAGGGTGGTACTGTAGTAGTTGCCAATCGATCAGATGCTGGAGCTAACACAGTTGAAGAAATCAAAGCTTTAGGCGGGCAGGCGTTGTTTGTTCGGGCAGACGTTTCTCTTGAAGCAGACTGCAAAAATATTGTAGATCAAACATTGGCAGCCTACGGAAAAATTGATTGCCTTTACAACAACTCAGCAATTACAGGAGATAATGCGGATGTTACAGAATATGATCCGATATTGTTTCAAAAGGTGATTCAGACAAATCTTAATGGCCAATTCTACATGTTGCATTATGCATTACCACATATGAAATCCGGAGCTTCCGTTCTAAATTGTTCCTCTTTGCATGGTATTTTCATTGGGATGGCCAATGATGCAGCCTATTCAGCAAGTAAACATGCCATTGTAGGCATGACTAAATCCGTTGCCAAAGAAGTGGGTCACCGGAACATCAGAGTAAATGCTATTTGCCCTGGTCCTATCCCAACACCAACCATGAACAGATATGAAAAGCTGTTGTCTGATGATGTAGAGATGCTTCAATCTCTTATCGCTTCTGGAACGGCTCTGGGCAGATACGGTACGCCTGAGGAAGTAGCTGCATTTGCATGCTTCCTACTAAGTGATGAGGCTTCCTTTATTACAGGTACAGCACATGTGATTGACGGGGGCTATTCCGCAACAAAGTAATTAAGGATTAATTTACTTATATAACAACTAATATATAATATTAAAGGCTTTGCGGCGTATTCTGGTTCCAAAAACCTGTAGGGTGACTGGATTAAAATTGGAAGTCGCACGCAGAGTCTTTTTTAGTTGTCTAAAAACAGATTCTTCGTATGTTGGCAAATTGCATGCTTGTAAGGGACAGCTGATACACAAAAATGAATGAATTAAGGGAAATATGACCATGGATATGTTGGAATTTGTAGAAAATTGTATTTTAATATAAATAAAAAAAGAAATTTGTCGATAATAATATAGGTAATATGTATTAGTTAATATTCTAGAAAGGGTGTTGTTATAAAAACGATGCAGGAAGTAGATGTCTTCGCCCTGAAAAAGCCTGGGGCAGGTATTTTTTGTCTGTGAAGTTACATATATTTTCATCTCTATCATTAAAAAAATAACTTTAAAACTTGGAGGAAAAAAATTATGCCATACACAATTAAGTATAACCAAAATGAGAACCATATCGATGTAGTATCTATTGATTTTTCAGCTGAAGATGTTCCAGGATACCTTAAAGACTTTGAAAATATCATGAAGCTTGTTAAACCTAAATTTACAGGAACAACTGATGTAACAGAATCTAAAAGTGTACTTACTCCTGAGGTTGCAGCTATGCTAGCCCCTACAGGTGCGATGGCGAGTGAAGCTGGTCAAGCAGGATGGGCTTATGTAACTAAAAATCCAATTTGGAGAATGCAATTGAAACGTATTTTTGGTAGAGATTTTGCAGATGCTTACGATACCTACGAAGAAGCCAGAACATACCTAAAAAGTTTGCAATAATCTAATATTACAGTTAGCAAAAAAGTGCGGAGAATGTTCTCTGCACTTTTTTGCTTTATCTATATTTAAAATTGAAAGTCTTCATCTTTTAGCGGCTCCACGTTAAGCGCCCGCACGTATCCGTTCCCTTTTTTCGAGAAGAAATCATGCTGCTTGGTGTGGGTACTGATACCATTCTGAACAATCGGGTTGATCTCTTCCTCGTCGAATAGCGGATCATGGCCCAGATTCATCATGGCTTTATTGGCATTGTATCTAAGGAAAGTCTTAACCTCGTCCACCAGTCCGATGGGAGCATAGATCTGCTCTGTATAACGTTCTTCATTCTCATGGAGCAGTCTAAGGAGGTCTACCAGCTTCTGGTGTAGCTCGCGTTGCTCGTCCTCTGGAAGCCCGTCAAAGATCTCCTGCGCCAGTACACCGACATATACCCCATGAATGCTCTCATCCCGTAGAATAAGGTCGATAATCTCACCGCTGCAAGTCATTTTGCCTTGACCGGCCAGATATAGGGGGTAGAAGAAGCCACTGTAGAACAAGTAGCTCTCGAGCAGTACTGAGGCTGCCATGGCAAGGTACAGATCTTTGGGTGAATCTATTTTTTTGTAATATTGTGATATGGTCTCTGCCTTGAACTGCAGATAAGGATTCTCTTCAACCCAGCGGAATACACTGTCAATCTCCTCCGTGGAGGACAAAGTGGTGAAGATGCTGCTGTACGATTTGGCGTGAATCTGTTCCATCATGCCCATAAAGCCAAGCACAGCCTTGCGCTGAAGGCCTTCGACATGCTCCATAATCTGCGGCATACCTACTCCGCCTTGAATCGTATCCAGCAGCGTGAGTCCGCCGAGTACCTTCATATAGGAATCCTTTTCTGTCTCGCTGAGTGTGAGCCAGGACATTTTATCATCGGATAATGGGATTTCATCGTCCGTCCAGAATTGCATAATGTTCTGATTCCAGAACATCAATGAGAAATCGTCGTCAGGACGGTTCCAGTTAACGGCTTGGATAGCGGTCATAATATGGCAATCTCCTTTTCTGCGGCTATAGCCTTCCAGTTAGATAGAGCAGGTGAGGCATTCCTCAACGGACAGCTTTTTGGTCCGGGTGTAATACAGCGACTTCAAACCTTTATGCGCCGCGTACAGATAGGATCGGGCCAGTTCTCTGGTGGAGACATCGCTGTTCACATGCAGAACGGTCGAGATGCCCTGGTCGATATGGGGCTGGATTTCCGCGATCAGATCGATTACCTTGAACTGATCCATTTGGTAAGCCGATTTATAGAAAAATACATTATCCGGCCGCAGGTACGGCATTGGATAGTAAGTCGTTGAATTGGCATAAGTCCGTGTCTCAATCTGCTCTACAATAGGCATAACACTTGAAGTGGCATTTTGAATATAGGAAATGCTGGCAGTTGGCGCAATCGCCAAACGGTAAGCATGATAAAGACCCTTTGCTTTTACTGCATCGCGTAGTTGTTCCCAGTCCGCAGGGGATGGTATGAAAATATCACCGAACAGCTCTTGTATTCTTGGCGTTACAGGGCGGTAATCTGTAGTCAGGTAACGCTCAAAATAAGCTCCTGTCGCATAATCAGAAGCCTCGAATCCCTGGAAAGACCGGCCAGTTGCAGCAGCGATCTCCATGCTTTTCTCCAGTGAATGGTAGTTCATGGTCATGAAAAAGGTCCGGGCAAAATCGCGAGCCTGTTCGCTTTCATAGGCGATCTTGTTCTTGGCCAGATAGCCGTGTAAATTCATAACACCGAGACCAACCGAGTGCATCTCTTTGTTTGCTTTGGCTACGCCTGGGGCATTGGAGATGCTGGTCATATCGCTGACAGCGGTCAGGGCGATCATGCCCTCATGTACCGATTCACGGATTTTGCCATGCTCCATCACGTTGACAATGTTCAAGGAAGCCAGATTGCAGCTAACATCACGGCGGATAGTATTCTCCTGCCCGTAGTCGGCAATCTCAGAGGTCTCCTGCAGCTGGAAGATTTCCGTGCAGAGGTTGGACATTTTGATCTGTCCTACGTTTTTCAGGGCATGAGCTTCATTGGCGTTGCTCTTGTTCATAATATATGGATAGCCAGATTCCAGTTGGATCATGGCGATTTTGGTCAGCATATCCCGTGCGCTCATGGCCTTTTTCTTTTTGACACGTGGATCGGCTAGCAGCTTATCGTACATTTCATCCAAATCCATGTCATCAAGATGCGTGCCGTAAGCTTTGTACACACTGTAAGGGGCAAATACATGGAGCGGTTCATTGTCCTTCGCCAGCTTATAGAAGCGATTCGGAATGATTAGGCCGATGGACAGGGTTTTGAGTCTTGTTTTTTCATCGGCATTGATCTTCTTACTGTCGAGAAATTCAAGAACATCCCAGCCAAAAATGTTGTAGTAAGCGGCTCCAGAGCCTTTACGTTGACCCATCTGGTCAGCATAGGAGAAGCCGTCCTCCATCAGCTTGAGCACAGGTATAATGCCTTTGGCTGCATCTTCAACCCCTTTAATGGTCTCCCCGCGGGAGCGAAGCTTGGACAGGTTGACAGCCACGCCACCGCCGATCTTCGACAGCTGCATGCAAGTATTTAGTACATAGTTGATCGAATTAAGCGAGTCATCCATTTCAATAAGAAAGCAGGACACTAGCTCACCGCGACGGCTCTTGCCGGCATTCAAGAAGGTCGGAGTCGCCGGCTGTAGGCGCTGCTCCATCATTGAACGGGCAAGCATGCTGGCAGTGTCGGCGTTCCCGCGTCCTAGGTGAAGGGCAACTGCCGCCACACGGTCCGGGTAATGCTCCAGATATTGCTTACGGTCATTGGTTTTTACAGCGTAATCCGTATAGAACTTCGAAGCTGCCATATAAGATGGAAAACTGAAGTTGTAGGCATGGGTAATTTGATAAACTTCCTCAATTTCAGCCACGCTGTACTGCTCGTAAAAATTTTCATAGAAATCCTGTTCAATCATATAATCAACCTTGGCCTTTGTATTCGCAAAAACCAGGCTACGCCGTTCTACATCCCGCATAAATTCGGCTACTGCCTCAAGGTCTTTATCCAATTGAAAGAAGCCACTTTCGTCTCTCTTCATCAACATGTTGTTTAATTCAATATGCCGCAACTCGGCTCACCTCCTGTTTAATTCGTTCTACATCACCAAATGTGCCTGATAGTTCAAATTTCCCAATAACTGGCACGTTGTACCGATCTGCAATCAAGTCTGCACTATTCGCGAACAGCTCGCCCCAGTTCTTGTTGCCGCTGGCGGCGATGCCCTTCAAATTGGAATAATTGTTCTTTAAGAAAGTAGACACCTTCTCTGGAATTTGTCCAAAGCCGGTGGTATATGTAATAAGCACATAAGGCTCATCAATGGTCATATGCTCTTCAATCTGCACAGCTGGCAGCTTAAGCTTACCAATGAAGCGTTTGACGTTTCCTGTTTTCGAATCGTATGCGACTAGCATGGAGTCTCTCCCCCTGTATATATTAAACCTACATTAAATACTGTAAAGATTGAATAGATAAGCTGTAAATACTGGAAAATCATATCCATACTATATTTAGTGTGCGTTGTTTATTTTAATCACTATATGTTGAAAAGTCAACATGGAAAGAGCCCTTATTTGTTGGGAATTAGTCTAGTAAACGTTCTATTAAAGTATTGAAATCGCGGAGATTCGCAGGTTATTGCAGTTTATTAAGGCAGCTGTACTGTTTTTCATGCTGCATCTTTTTTTATCATGACAAACTAGCTTCGCTCCGTCGATCAGAACTGTAATAAGAGTAAGATTACCTGTATTCACTGCATGTTCAGGCAAGTGGAATTGAGGTTTACTAGAGGGGGAATAAGACAAACGAAGGAGGATATTGATTATGACTCAAGCGATGCAGCGCCAGCAAGCAGTAACTATCCATAAAAATGAGGCGTTTGCTTTAACCGCAGAGCAGCTTCTGCCCCAGCTTATTTACCGGAAATGTTCACCGAAGCAGATCATCCGGGTTGTAAAGAGAGAACTAGCGGTGCATGGTTGGCAGGCTGAAACGTTTCAAAATGCGGAGCCTCTTTCTTCCATTGTTTTTGGGAAGGGGGAGGAGGTTATTCTGGATTTCGGAGAACATTTGGTTGGACGGTTGGCCATACAGATCATTCCTATAGGCAGCCCCCCGGATGCTCCGCTACATCTGCAGATCACCCTCGGAGAAATGCCGGTGGAGATGGCTGAACCTTTCTCGGATTATGACGGCTGGCTTAGCAGCTCATGGCTGCAGGAAGAGCGGGTTCATCTGGATGTGCTTCCTGCATTACTAAATATGGAACGTAGATACAGCTTCCGATATGTAAAGCTTAGGGTTCTTGATACGTCACTCAAATATAAAATATCCTTTGCCGAAATCAGCTGTATAGCAGAAACCTCGGCTGACCGCTCTTTTCTAGCTCCGCTGGACCACCTGGATGCGGAACTGCAGGCCATTGATGAGGTCAGTGTGAAGACGCTCGAAGAATGTATGCAGGAGGTCTTTGAAGACGGGCCTAAGCGGGACCGCAGACTGTGGCTTGGGGATCTGCGGCTGCAGGCGCTGGCCAATTACGAAACGTTCTCAGGCAACGATTTGGTTAAGCGATGCCTGTACTTGTTTGCAGCTTATCCTGATGAGCGAGGACAGATCACAGCCAACTTGTTCATGAAACCCCATGTGATCCCTGACGATACGTATCTCTATGATTATTCACTTTTTTTTGTATCTACTCTGTGTGATTATTTCTTGGCTACTGATGACCGGAATACGCTGGAAGAGCTGTGGCCGTCTGCTTATCGGCAGATAGAAATAGCCTTAGAGCGATTAGATGAGCGTGGCATTGTGACCGACAATGAGACTTGGTGGGCCTTTATTGACTGGCATCCGGATCTGAACAAACAGGCTCCGGCGCAGGCCATTTTAATCTATAACTTGAAATGCGCTGTGGAGCTGGCTGCTCTTCTCGGAGATGAAAGACAGGATCGTTTACGGCAGACGATTGAAGAGCTTACGCAAGCCACTTTGGAACATTTATGGGATTCTGAATTAAGCTATTTCGTGAGCGGGGACATTCGGCAGGTTTCGTGGGCTTCTCAGATTTGGATGGTGCTTGCTGGAATTGTAGAAGAAGAGTGTGGGAAGGAAATATTGCTCAGGCTTCAGCAGGATTTGTCTCCCATTCCGATGACCACACCTTATATGGTTCACCATTTCATTGAGGCACTGATCCAGGTAGGTGAAAGAGACAACGCCATTTCGGAGATCAAGAAGTATTGGGGGCAGATGATTAAAGACGGGGCTGATACGTTCTGGGAGCTGTATAATCCAAGTGATAAGAGCTTTTCACCCTATGGCAGTCATTTGATTAACAGCTATTGTCATGCCTGGAGCTGCACACCATCGTATCTGATCCGCAAATATCAATTATAAACAGATGCATAATCGTTAGCGGCCAGAACAACCTGAGCACCGTAGTAAATGGTCTCTCAGGTTGTTTGATTCTGTTTGCGGTACAATAGCGGAGTAACTTCGTATCGTTCTGAGAATTTTTTGTAGAAGAAGCTGAGACTCTCATATCCGCATTCCCCCGCTATATCTCCAATCGGTCGATCACTGTTAGCGAGTAGGAGAGCGGCATAAGCCATGCGATGCTCTTGTACCAGTTCACCGAACGTTTTGCCCGTACTTTTTTTAAGTAGATTGCTCAGGTAATTAGGATTGAAATTAAAGCGTGCGGCCAAATCCTTCAGGGAGCAGTCATTAAAATGGCGTTCCAAATACTGTAGAATTTCCAGTAGATCGCTCCGTTTAGTGGTAGGTAACCCGCTGGATACGCTGTCCTGGTTTAAAACCCGCATGAGCTCTGTAAATACGAGGATCATATAACCGTTGATCATGTCCGTGGAAAAATCATGGGGATCAAAGTACTCGCACATCATGCTAGCGAGGATATGGTGAAGGTTATGACAGCTATCTGATCGGAAGACTAGGTAACGGTCATGGGCTGCGGCGGGAGATTGGGCGTTGATCAGAAAATCGCTTAATCTTCCGTCAGATCCCAGCCGGGTCAGAAATGCCGCATTCAGTGTTTCCTTTCGCATTAATATATTGATTAGGATATCGTCTTCATCAAGTGTAGAAATCGAATGGGGCACATCCGTGTCCAGCAAGCAAATCTGGCCTTGAATCAGTTCTACGACGGACCCACCAATGGTCTGCCGGCAACGTCCTGAATACATATAATTGAGTTCAATAAATGTATGCGTATGCTCCGGCATATCGGCGAACCGGTGGTGCTTGCTGATATGATAATCGCCCTGACTAAAAAAATGATGTACCGGCAGACGAGGAACCCGTTCTCCGTGAGGCAGGATCAATTCTGTGCCGCCAAATTCATTAATGTTGCGGCGGGTGTACTGCTGTTTGGCTTCAATTACATCAAGGCGGCGCAGGTAATGATCTAGTTCCTTATGATCCATTAGCCTGCCCCCTCTTTTCAGCATCTCTTAATTTTCGGTATTCCTCCGGTGTGTATCCGGTCATTTTCTTGAACAGCCGGAAAAAATATTTGGTATTATCGATCCCAAGGCTCTTGGCGATCTTATAAATTTTCTCATCACTGGTGCGAAGCAGCAGCTTAGCACGTTCGATACGTTCTTTGTTAACATAATCAATCAGATTTTCTCCCGTCTTTTCTTTAAACAGGTGACTGAGATAGCTCGGACTGATGTAGAACAGATTCGATAAATGCTCTAGTGTGAGAGGTGAGCAAATGTTTTTGCGGATATATACCTTCACATTGTCAATGACGTTGGGAGAGGAATAGACCGATTGTTCCTTCAGTAATTCCGCTATGGAGGTCAACACGGTCAGGAAATATCCCCGGATTTCTTCTGCATCAAATGAAATACTTAGTACGCCTTCAAGGCTGGATGAGGTATGTTGTCCGTTCTCCACAGGAAAATAGACGGAGACCAAGGTTTTGACCTCTGTGATGATGGCTCGGCAATTCTCTTTCAACTGATGGATTGTCGCTGCAGGCTGCCCTTGATAATAGTCGAAATAGTCATGAACCCTTTCTTTCACTTTATCGATGTTTCCAGATTCGATGAAAAAGATGAGGTCCCGACTGCCTTCCCACATTTCCGGTCCTGCTTGGTAGCTACCCGGGCGGTAGTGGAAAAACTGTCCCTGGTCGGCGATGGCCCGACAGTTCAATGCGGACATCGATTCTAGCCGTGCCTGCGGGAGTTCCTTCAGATCGGTTTTTCTGCCACTTATGCCGATGCAGGCTTGTGGTCCAGTTTCTTCGATCAACTGTTTGGCTTCATAAGAAGCCAGTTCCAGCACCTTAGAATCACTCAGTGAAGCATCACATAGCAGGAGTGAAAAGGCGAGTTTCCTGCTCTGAGGATGAGGGAGAAAGATACTAGTCCTCTCCAGATAGGGTTCTTGGGCAACTAGATCTTCTGGATCATAGAGCGTCAATAGGATCATTCTTCGGGATGTCATCAGATTGAGCAATGGGGCTGATCGGAAGCTTGGCGGCTTCTCAGCCGGGTAGAAGCCGGCAATGTATTGAAGCAGGGCCTGCAAATCTCCCTGTAGGCTTAGCTGCTCCGCTTCTTTGGTTATATTCAGAGTTTCCGCCTTAGCGGACTGCTCACTCTCTATGGCGGTTATCGCTTTGGAGATCGCTTGGTGGATCTCGTCTTTGCTGAACGGCTTCAGTAAATAGTGGACAACTCTGGCTGAGATCGCTTCTTGCATATATTCAAAATCGGAAAATCCGCTGATGACGATGATTTTTTTATCGGAATAATCATTTTGCAGCTGACGAAGCAGGGATTTTCCATCCATCACGGGCATCCGCATATCGGTGAAGATTAGATGTGGGTCCGTCGCTTGGATAAGGTCCAAGGCATCCTCACCATTGTCGGCTTCTCCACTGAAGATCAGTTCATTAGTCACTGCCTTGATTTTTTTTAGTAGACCCTGGCGGATCAAAGGCTCATCGTCGACGATTATGAATTTGTACATGATCCAGTCTCCTTTTATCTTTATTTAGAGGGGAGTGTTAGGGTGATCGTTGTTCCCAGCGCTGGTTCACTGGTTATGGTCAGTCCGAAATCTGAGCCGTAATACAGGGCAATTCGAGAGTGTACATTCTTAATACCGATGCTCTGTCTGCTCCGGTGGCCAAGCCCCATGAATTCCGGTGGCTGATCTAGCAATGCTTGAATTTCCTTAAGCCGTGCTTCTGGGATACCAATCCCATCATCTCGGATTTCAAAGATAATCCGCTTAGTGTCAGGCTCCAGAAAGCCCTTCAGTAAGAGCATGCCATTCCCTCTTTTATTCTCCAAGCCGTGGTAGACGGCATTTTCCACTAAGGGCTGAAGGATGAGCTTGAGAATCTTCGCTTCCAGAACGGAGTCCTCCATCTCTTTAACAAAACAGATTTTGCTGCCGTAGCGGATCTGCTGGATAGCCATATAGTTATCGACATGCTGAATCTCGTCACGGGCAAATACTAGCTCACTGTCAGTCTTGATGCTGTAGCGGAACATATCTCCCAATGCTTTGGTCATTACAGCAATGCTTTCAACCTCTTCAATTTCAGCTATGCTGTTGATAGATTCGAGTGTATTATACAGAAAATGCGAATTAATCTGGGCTTCAAGCGCTTTCATTTGTGAATCCATGGTCAGGATTTTATTCTGATAGCTTTCTCTGACAAAGATGTCGATGTCCTGCATCATCTTGTTGTATTCCGTATACAGAAAGCCGATCTCGTCAACCCGCTTAGGTTTGATCTCGGTTGTAACGAATTTTTGTGATTTATTTTTGCGCATGATTTTGGCGAGCTGAGTGATCGGCTTAGTAATCCAATTGGACAATAGGATGGACAGCAGAATGAAAATGACCGCACAAGTAAGGGAAATATAAAGGATCAGTTTGTTGGAAATTCCGTATTTCTCATACAACTCACTCAAAGAAATATTGGCGATAACCGTCCAGTGGTACACAGGAAGCCGTTGAATAACCGTCAGATTATTTTCATTGTAAAATTCCAGCTCATCGCCCTGCATCGCCTCGGTCTTACGGGTTAAATCCTCCGGCAGCCGTGAGTCCGTGTTCTGACCGGTACTATCGTAGATAATGTTGCCATCGTCGTTGGCTAGCACAAAATAGCTCATATTAGGCACAGCGTCTTGATTCAGGCCTTTGAAAATATCTAAGCTACAGTCAAGCATAAATACACCAAGGAACTGCTGAGTCTTCATATCGTAGAGCGCGCGGGAGAATACCAGGGACGGCTCAGAATTAATGATATAAGGCTTTACACCGGGCTCGCCAATATAAAGCTGACCTTTGTTGGCGATGGTCTTCTGATACCACGCATCCTGGAGTGGGACATAACCCACCTTCAGTTCCGCCGTACTTCCATAGCTGATATTTTTGCCGTCAGGAGAAAAAAGGTAGATTCCATTTACATAATCATAGCTCAGCAGCAAATTCTCGAAGATCAGCTTCAGCTTGTTTTGTATAATGAAAATATCATAGGAATCGCTGGTGCTGGCCAGTTTTTTTAGCTCGTCGCTAACGGTAGTGTATGCGGTCGCACTGGAGGTTTGCTGCTGAATGGTAAGTGAAATGCGTTCAATATTGCCGAAAATATCCTCAATGCCTTTAACGGTATTATGGATGGTGTTGGAGGCAACGAGAGAGGTTTGCTGGTTGACCAGATTGGTATAGCTCCGGTAGGAGTTATACGTGACGATCACAATCGGAATGACAGATACAAGAACGAGTGCTAGAAAGAGTTTCGTTTTGATACTGGAAAATTTCATTCGCTCTCCTCCGATTTAAGCCGTTCGTAAAATAGTGCACCCTAAATGCAAAAGTAATTATACCGCTTACAAGATTAAAATAACAATACAGCAACCAACAAAAAATGGATGCCGGGAAATAGAAGTGATATGAAAACAGGGAGGTTATTCTATGAAATTACGTACTAAAAAACGGACAGGAGCTTTAATGCTAGCGCTGTTACTTGCTGTACTAGCAGGCTGCGGCTCAGGTAACAACAGCAACACTAGTAACGCTGAAAATAGTGAAAGCGCTACAAATGCTCCGGCAGCAACAACAGACAGTGCGAAAAAGGTGACGCTGACCATGATGGTATCTGGCACTAAAGCCCCGGACGGACAGGATTTTGCACTGGATATTATGCCTAAGCTCGTTAAGGAAAAGTTCCCTAACGTTACGCTCGAAACTTCCAAGCTTCCGGATGAGCAGTATTTCACTTCGATTCGTACAAAGCTCGCTTCAGGTAAAGGGCCTGATATTTACTGGGTATTCCCAAGAAATGCATCCCTCGGTGTCCTGGACATGGCAAAGGCCGGCTATGCGGCTGATCTATCGGATTTAACCTTTTGGGATAACATCAGCCAAGGGGCGAAAGATGATATGTCTTATGAGGGTAAACCTTATGGAATCGCTGGAGGTCTTGATTATCTAGGGGTGTATTACAATCAGGATTTGTTCAAGCAGGCGGGTGTCACAGAAATGCCGAAGGATTGGACCTCATTCCTGGAAGCTTGCCAGAAGCTGAAGGATGCGGGCATTACTCCAATCTCACTCGCGGACAAGGATCCTTGGTTCCTCCAGTTCGGGATGTATCAAATCGCAGCGAATGAGGTTTATCCGGATGAAATGGATTTCGATACCAAGCTTCAAGCGGGAGAAAAATCGTTAACAGATCCAAAGTGGGTAGCCACGATCTCCAAAATGAAGGAATTATATAACAAAGGTTATGTAGTCAAGAACTCACTTGGACTTGGAAGTGCTCAAGCGGCTCAACTGTTCGTAGATGGTAAAGCAGCTATGGTGTTTGACGGAACTTGGGATTATGCAACACTGACAGCCAAAGGTGCAGCCGACTTTACCCGTGGATTCTTCTCTCTGCCTGCTAACGATTCAGGCCAGCCCACTTATGTCTCTGCTGCCACTGCTGCTGGTTTCGCGCTGAACGCCAAATCGGAGAATCTGGACATTGCCAAGGAAGTTATGAATTACCTGTTTGATGGTCAGTCAGATCTGTTCAAGGCTTGGACCGAAGCCAACAGTTCGATCAGCGTGTATAAAGGTGTTCCGTTGAATCATGACCTGTTCAAAGAAGTTAATGATTCATATCTGAATAATGGAAAGTCCGTATACTTCCCGAATCAAATGTGGCCAACGGGTGTAGCTGAAGAGATGGAAGCTAAGTTCGCAGAAATTATCGGCGGACGAAAGACTACGCCGGAGCAAGTTACAGAGGCTATGGACGCCAAGTTCAAGGAATTGTGGAAAAATTAAACCGGAATCATTGAAGATCGTCCCGCCAGTCCTGCATCAAAATAGCTGAGCTGGCGGTACGGTTTTGGATAGGAGGATAAGACAGAGATGAAATCGACTGTAATGAAAAAAACGATGTATTTTTTCGCGTTGCCGGCGCTAATCTTTTATTTAACATTCTGGATCTTTCCGATCACTAAGCTGTTTCAATACAGCATCACTGACTTTAACGGGTACGCCCAAACCTTTAATTATATCGGCTTTGATAACTACAAAGACTTGTTTAGCGGAGGTACACTGGGCAATTCGATCAAGAATACTCTCATTTATACGGTTGTCAGCGTAGTGGGGGGCAATCTAATCGGGCTTGGACTGGCGCTGCTGCTGAACATGAAGATTCGAGGCAAGGGCTTTTACCGCTCCATCTCCTACATTCCGACTCTATTCAGTGCGATTGTGGTCGGCTTCATCTGGAGTTATGTTTATATGCCGGACAGCGGGATGATTGCAACGTTCTTGACCAAGCTCGGGATTGCGAATGATAATTTGAATTTTCTCGGCAGCTATTCTACGGCGCTGTATTCTATTATTTTCGTAGAAATCTGGAAGAACGTCGGAACAACGATGATTATCTTTCTTGCAGGTCTTCAGACTGTTCCGAGTGAATTGCTCGAGGCTGGTAGAATTGATGGCTGTAGCGCCTGGAAGCTATTACGATTTGTGAAGCTCCCACTGCTCGCCACATCCATTACGATTAATACAACGCTAAGTTTAATTAATGGCCTGAAAGCCTTCGATTTCCCGTTTATTATGACCAATGGAGGTCCTGGAACTTCTACTAACACCCTGATTTATTCAATTTACAAAATGGCGTTTACGGAGCAAATGTTCGGCAAGGCCTCGGCGCTCGGGATTATTTCGTTTATGCTGATTATCGCTATTACAGCGATTTCCGTCCTGATGATGAATAGAAAAGAGGTGTCAGCATGAGCAATGGAACAGCTGCAGGCAACCTCCAGCAGCAGCATAAGCCTATCCGGAACGTGCGGAAGCCTGTTACAACCGGGTTAATTCTCAAAAAAATACTTGTTCAGCTCATCGTTATCGTAATTATGGTACTGAATCTGATTCCCCTTGTGATTGTGCTGTCCACCTCACTGAGATCACCAGACAACAACACAAACCCGCTTGATTTGTTCAATGAGATATCATTTACGAGCTACCGGACAGCCTTCGAACGGATGCATTTTGGTTCCGCCCTACTAAATAGTGTCGTGCTGACAGCGATATCTGTTCTTCTAGTTGTGATCTTCGCGGCTATGGCTTCCTATCCGATGGCACGAATCAGAAGCAAATGGAGTCAGTTTCTGTATCTGTTCTTCCTTGCCGGACTAGTCGTACCCGGACAGATGGTTCTGATTCCAATCGTGCAAATGATCAACAGTTTGGGTATTCCAAGCACGCAGTATACGCCGATCTTGATGTTCGTTACCTGCAGCCTGCCATTTTCAACGTTTCTATACACCGGATTTATTCGTAGCGGCGTCCCGGAGGAAGTAGAAGAAGCGGCACATATTGATGGTGCGGGACTTTTACGTCGATTCTGGACAGTGGTGTTTCCGCTGCTGATTCCAGTTACGGTTTCGGTCATCATCACGCAGGGCATCTGGATTTGGAATGACTATTTTTTCAATATGACGTTTATTTCCAAGTCCTCGCAGTCACCCCTGCCGCTAGCCATGCTTGGCTTTATGGGTGACCAGCAGAATCCAACCCAGTGGAACGTCCTATTCGCAGCTTGTATGCTGTGTGCGCTTCCGCTACTGATTGCCTTTTCGTTTCTGCAGAAGTATTTCGTAGGCGGACTTACGGTGGGTTCCGTGAAAGGCTAATCTTCAGAAACTGCATCATGTGATATCTCATCGACGACTCTTTAAATCTCTGAAGAGGACATCAGCAGCTAGACTGTCATCAGTTACATGCGAGAGACTTGTCCAAAAAAATAAAAAGGAGCAATCACATGAGCAGTGGAATGAAAATGATTTCTCTCAAAAAAATAGCAGTGGTCAGCCTGATTTTGGCGCTTATCGCCTCCATGATATCAACGGTATCACCGAACCAAGCGAGTGCGGCTGATCATGAACCGATTGAGTTTGCTAGAAGCGCTTCCAACATGCCGATCTTTGACGGGGTGCCGAGTCATCTGGACGCATTTGTGGATATAATTTTAGCAGAGATGAGCATTGAGGATTTGGCGTATTACGCGGATCAAAAGAGTGCCGGCACAGCCCGTACAATCGCGGCAGGTTATACATTGCCGGGAACGGCAGCCGGTGGAGTGGATCGTGTTATGGGTGTAAGCACAGATATGCCGTCCATGCTTGCTTTGGGGCAAAGCTGGAATAAGGATCTAGTCAGCCAAGTGGGAACGGTCATGGGGAACGAGCGGCGGGGAGAAGTCACTCTGGCCAATCCCAACACCTTAATGTTCTCTGCGGTATCTGATTTACGGACGAACCCACTTAGCGGCAGATTTGAAGAGGGTTACGCAGAGGACCCTGTCCTTGCTGGTACGATGATCAATTATATGGCTAAGGGGATTACCGGTTACGGGGAGGCTGGCAATGAGGATGGCTTCTGGTTAAAAGCTCAGTTGGGGACGAAGCATTATACAAACTATCTCGCGCAATGGTTCAGAGCGAGCGGTCAATTTTATGCAAGTGCTCGGGCGCTTAATGAATACCAAATGAAAAGCTTCCTATATCCATTACAAGCCGGTGTGGTCCAAAGTATTATGACTACTTACGGTCGAACCAATGGAGTTCCTAACCATATCTCACCGAATATTATCCGTGCGTCAAATTCAAATCCGTATAGTATGCTGCCGGTAGGTGATTTTATAGCCGCCGATCGCGCGATGACCGCAGGTTTCAACAATGGTTATCAGAACTATACGGATGCTGATGGTGCGGCAGCACTTTTGCTGCTTAGCGGGAATCATGCGAACACGACAAGCTCCACCCGCACGAACATTCTGAGTGCTGTAAACAATGGGACTTTCGGTGTGACGCGTGTGGAGCTGGAGAACAGTGTCCGTGGTCAAATCGAGATGTGGGTGCGTACCGGATACTTTAATGAGAAAAAACCGGATGGTTCTCCAAAAAGTTATCCTTTCTCGGATTTAGCCAGCGATCGCAATCCGCAAAA
The DNA here is from genome assembly GCF_002264385.1 of Paenibacillus sp. VTT E-133280. Lineage (NCBI taxonomy): Bacteria > Bacillati > Bacillota > Bacilli > Caryophanales > Paenibacillaceae > Paenibacillus > Paenibacillus sp. VTT E-133280. The sequence continues at coordinate 8,741 of NZ_NFUX01000033.1, read as the reverse complement.
CTATTCGTTGAGCGAAAGCCAGAATGTTGCGCTTGACGCTTCGCGGGAAGGCATCGTTCTGCTGAAGAATGACAACAAATTGCTGCCGTTGTCCAAATCCAGCAATGTAGCTGTTACAGGGCTTTTAGCAGATACCCGGTTTAAAGCAACTTACTCCGTATCAAAAACACCGGTATTGCCTGGGGCTGGGCTGTCCCCGCTTGGAGCTATTCGAGAAACGATTGGTAGTGACCAAGTCACCTTTGGTACAGGAGCTCCCGTAATAGCATTCGATTCTGTCTCAAATCATCAAACGGTTACGGCTTCCACCTATACGAACGGAGCTCAGCTTTCTGCGAATTACATCGCGCCAGATATGACAACCGTAACAGATAGTGTCTATCCCTATAACGCCGCGGGAAAAGCCTATACGGCATCCCAAGCCTTTGAGGCTTACGCATGGGGCCAAGGCGGTTACAGTTACTTGTCACTTGCAAATGGAAAATGGCTGAAGGATGTAACGAGCGGCAGCAGTCGTACAGTCCAAAACAGCGATGCCACCAAGCTTAATCTTGTGGAAAATCCATTCTCTAATGTAACAGACGCCAGTACGCTTCCGGGTCGCTTCCGTCATGAAGCCAATAGCGACGGGACCGTTTCCTTACTCTCGGGCACTTATTCGGAGAGCTTCGGAGGCGGGTTTGAAACCGCCTACTATACTGCTGGCCGTTTGGTTACCGTAAATGAATCGGATGGTCTTGATCTATCGTCGACGACGCTGACCAATCAAGCAGGCGCCGCGGCACGAACTGACAATCAGAAGTTTCAAGAGATTGTCTTGAAGGAAGCGGGTGCAGATGCAAGCGCTTGGGCCTCCGGCAACGATTACGCCGTAGTTGTCGTCGGTGCACCGGCCAGACATAGCGCAGGCGAAGGCGCCGACAGATCGGATCTTAACCTGGGGGAAGATCAGTATAAGATTGTGTCTCAAGTGGCGCAGGCTTTTCCGAAAAAGACAGTTGTTATTGTTAAATCGAATGCGCCGGTGAATATGGAAGCCATCCAAAACAATGAGAATGTAGCTGCCATTATGTATCAGCCATATGCCGGTCAATACGACAGCAAGGCACTTGCGGATGTACTGTTCGGTGATTATGCACCTACTGGTCGATTGTCTTCGACATGGTATGCCAGCATGGAAGCTTTGCCGGTTCTTGATCATTATTCATTGCCCGAAGGGGTAGCAGCTCCGGTGACTTTGGGGGAACTCGACCCGCGGTTTACAGTGGACATGACAAACGGTGATCCGCTTGATAGTAAGCTAACCTATATGTATACGGATGCCCAAGTAACGTATCCATTCGGTTACGGGTTGGGATACAGCAGCTTCGAATTTTCGAACTTAAGCGTGCCGTCTAATGTTAGCGGTAAGGAACCTTTTGCCATCAACCTAGATGTGGAGAATGCGGGAGCCGTTAATACTTCTGAGGTAGTTCAGCTGTACATCAAAAACAATACCTCCAAGTACGGTGATCATACACCTAAGAAACAGCTGGTTTCCTATGAAAAAGTGTACATTCCGGCCGGAGAGACAAAGACTGTTCAGCTTACAGTGAACCCATCTGATTTCGCCGTGTGGGATGTCAACCGTAATGAGTATGTGAATGAAACAGGAAGCTACACTCTGATGGTAGGCAAATCGTCTAGTGACCTTCCTATATCCGCAGCGCTCTCTTACAATAATGAGAGTATTGCGAAGCTTGATGCGGTCAATGCGCCTGTTAACATTTTTGATCATGCCTTTGCATCTAAAGATGTAGTTTATCGAGAGGTCTCCAAGCTTCGTACAGCAGAAGGGCTTAAGGCAAAAGAAGCCGAGAACGGATATTATGCCGTCATGTCTAAGAACAGCAACTCCTGGGTAGCACTTAATCAAGTTCGTTTATCCGGTGTAACTGGTATTACCTTACGTGGGGCTTCCACGAATGCAAGCTCAGTAGTTGAGGTTAGAGCAGATTCTCCAACGGGAACCCGTTTGGCGGTCGTTACATTTGACGCGACTGCGCCAGCAGTTCGTGAGGTGCCAGGCAGCACCTTTAAAGTGACCGAGTTGGATTATACCGATGTAACGGGGGAGTTGTTGACGACACTCTCCGGTACGCATGATTTATATCTAGTCTTTAAAAATCCGGATATCCGAGTGGATAGCATCCATTTGAGCGGCGTCGCACCTGGTAGTGTTGTTCCGACAGCACTGGCTGGGAACCAGAAAGCTACAATAAGCTGGCCAGCTACCACCAATGCTGAAAGCTATAGTGTGTACATTAAGGAAGGGGAAGTTTACACACCAGTTACCGAGCATATTACTTGGAAGGATAACGGTCTTGGTGTGGTAATTATGAATTTGGACAATGGCCAATCCTACACGTTCGCCATATCAGCAAATAATCTATTAGGTGAAGGGGTTAAATCGGACATATCGGTTACACCGACAAACGGTAGCAGTGGTGGCAGCGACAGCGGGACGACGAATCCGGGCACTCCTGCAACACCAACACCAACGCCTACTAGCAGTGCATCAGCATCGGAGATACCAACCTCTGGAAATACACAACCGGGAACATCAGGACAGTCAGCACTAACTTTCCGGGATATCTCTAGCCGATATGACTGGGCAAGGCAGGCTATCGACAAGCTTGCGGCGGATGGCATTATTAAAGGTACTGGCGATGGTATGTTCTCACCGGGAGCAAAGATCAAGCGGGCGGACTTTATTGTGATGGTAGTCCGAGCCTTCAAGCTCAGTTCGGATAAAACAGATCAGTTCGTTGACGTCAATCCGAGCGTTTATTATGCGGAGGCGTTGTCCATCGCCAAAGCTCTCGGGATTGCTAAGGGTGATGCGGACGGAAACTTCAATCCGAATGCCGAAATCAGCAGGCAGGATATGATAGTGCTGATCGCTAGGGTACTGAAAGCAGCAGGGAATCTTCCCGAAGAAGGTTCAATGGCTGACCTGAAAGGATTCAGAGATGCTTCTAAGGTATCAAGCTATGCGGTAAGCAGCATTGCGTCACTGGTTAAGGCAGGGTTCGTTAAAGGTGACGGAATGAATTTGAACCCGGGTGGGACAGCGAGCCGAGCTGAAGCAGCGGTGATAATCTATAATACCTACAAAAAATGATCTAACGGATGTAGATGGATAAGGGTGGTAAACAAAGACCTGCGGGAGGTTCATCTTCCGGAGGTCTGTTGCTACTTGATTTAAAAAACAGAAAATATAAATTTTCGTGTTTGTACAATTTCCCCCGTACATGCACTTCTAGGCATTTACCCACATACAATAAGATGACCATGAACCCGTAAGGCTAACAGATCGGTTTCATTGTACAAGTGCGGGAGGTGTCGCCAAGTTGCCTGGATTCTTAAGTACGATCGCGTTGCTAATCAAAGAACTGACGTTGCTGGTATCCTACGTAAGGAACAACGCATTTCCACAGCCGCTCTCGGAGCAGGAGGAAAGCAAATACTTAGGCATGATGGCTGAAGGGGATGCAAAAGCCCGAAATTTGCTTATAGAGCACAATTTGAGACTTGTCGCCCATATAGTAAAAAAATTCGATAATACTGGGGAAGACATGGAGGATCTAATCTCCATCGGCACCATCGGCTTGATAAAAGCCATCGAGAGCTACCGTCCGAACAAAGGCACAAAGCTGGCCACTTTTGCTGCCCGTTGTATTGAAAACGAAATTCTGATGCACCTAAGATCCTTGAAGAAGACTCGTAAAGATGTATCCCTGCATGATCCAATTGGGACGGACAAAGAAGGTAATGAAATTACACTTATCGATATCCTTGGCTCCGAAGCTGATGATGTCATTAAAGAAGTTGATTTGAAGATCGAGAAGAGCAAGATTTATCGTAATCTTGATATTCTGGATGACCGGGAAAAAGAGGTTGTCGTTGGGCGATTTGGATTGGATACAGGTGGGGAAGAGAGGACGCAACGGGAGATTGCCAAGGAGTTGGGGATCTCGCGGAGTTATGTTTCTCGGATAGAGAAAAGGGCGCTCATGAAGCTTTATCATGAGTTTTATAAGGTGAAGCGGTAGGACTGATGACAATTACACAGTAATAATCCATTAATAATAAAACTTGAAAAGCGACTTGTCTACGGATGAGTCGTTTTTTGTGTGGATAGGGTTCGCCCTACTTATGATACGGTTCATTTCATCGCACTATCTGTAACGGCAAGTTATAAGGCCATCCCTTTCGGGATGGCCCTTCCTGTAAACGTGGTTACTCGAGTACTCTGTCATGTTTAATTGAATTTCTTTTAATTAGTAGTTCCTAGTAATCTGGAAACAATTGCTGCAAACTCTGCTCTAGTAATATCTTTCTCAGGCTTAAATGTACTGTCTGCGTATCCTGTAATAATATTATTGGATGCGAGTGCATCAATGGAATCATAATACCATGCATTTCTTGTGACATCTTTGAATGATGTGTTTCCAGTACCTGTTAGCTTAAAGGCTCGAGTGATTAGTGCCGCTAATTCACCACGACTAATCTTCTCATCTGGACGGAATCTTCCGTCACTATATCCGTTCATCAAACCTGATCCAGCAGCTGCACCAATAAACTTATTCGCCCAATGAGTTGGAGATACATCTATAAAGTTACTTTCTTGTCCTTCAAGTCCCATGTAAGTTGCAATTACTTTAATTGCTTCGGCACGAGTCAAACCTGAATTTGGACGGAATGTTCCATCGGAATAACCCGTCAATAATCTCTTAGCAATTAGTGCGTCAATGCTTGCTTTTGCCCAATGATTCATTGTATCTACAAAACTAACAACTTTCGGCTTATCTGCTGGTGTTATTGTTTCTGCAGGTGCCGTTGTTTCTATAGGCGTTGTTACTGCTGGAGGTGTACCTCCTCCAGTATTTGGATTGGTTGGTCCATTATCTGTGTTTGGATTAGGATTAGTAGAGTTTGAAACATATTGAAGTGCTGGAGCAAATGTTGTAAGTAGTCTAGCTTGACTTTGTTGCTCAAGAGCGTAGCCCATGCCTAAAATTTTTGCATCGTCCCATGCTCTACCAACCAGTTGCATAGAAATAGAATATCCGCTGTCATTCGTTCCTACAGGAACAACTACCGTAGGGAGACCCACATTAGAGGTTAATACGCCCGTGTTACGGTCAGAACTTAATTGAGAAGCTGATGCGTCATTGTTATATACGTCACTAATAAAACCTGCATAAACAACAGCATCAACGCCATTCGCGTCCATCCAGTTTTTTATAACTTCCTTATAGTCGCTTCTATACTTAATGTAATCTTGCACAGCTTGTTCAGTCATACGAGTTGGAGTACTATATCCTCTTTGATTATAGATAAGCACCTTATCTGAAGCTAGTACACTTGCTCCATCAATATAAGGGAAGTCCTTATGAAGCTCAATATAACGTGCCCAACCTTCAGTAGATCCATTAATACCTGAAGGACGACTAGGGCCTGATGGTACAGCTGACATTTCAACCATTGTCGCCCCCGCTGCTTGAAGCTCTGAGAACTTATCCATCACTGCCCGTCCAGTATCATCATCAGCATATGCAGATACAAAGGATGCAGGAATATATCCAATTTTCTTTCCTTTCAATGCATTAGCATCCAGAGATTCCTTCCAATCCACTGGACGCTTATGATCTGCATCAGCAGTGACTGTGAAAATATCCTGTGGGTCCGTACCCGTTGTAGTATTCAATATAATGGCTAGGTCAGTTACTGTTTTAGCAATGGGACCTGCATAATCTTGTCCCCAAGTGAGTGGAAGTACTCCTGTAGTACTTGCCATACCGTCTGTACCCCGGAAGCTTTTTAAGCTAGCGCCTGTAGTTGGTGCATAGAGAGATACCCCTGTTTGCGATCCCATTGCTGCTGCTGCAAAATCAGCTGCAACAGATACTGCAGACCCGCCGCTTGAGCCAAAAGATGTTTTTGATGGATAGAGTGCATTCCATGTTTGCTGCCAGCCGCTCTCACTAAAGCTTCCGCTGTTAGCAAACTCAGAGGTATTTACTTTACCAATAATTACAGCTCCAGCTTCCCGCAGCTTTTTCACTTGGAAGGCATCGGAATCAGGCTGCCAGCCTTCAAGAGCTTTACTGCCACCTGTAGTAGGCATATCCTTTGTGTCATAAATATCTTTTATCGCAATTGGAATACCCAATAAATCACCTTTTACACCTTGTGCACGGGCATCGTCAGCAGCTTTTGCTTGGTTAAGCGCAGTTTCAGATACATGCAGGAATGCATGGAATCCCAATTGTCCCTCATCGTATACCTTAATTCTATCTAAATAGGCTTGAGTAATTTGTACAGAAGTAGTTTTACCATTAATCATATCCTTCTGTATTTCTGCAATTGATTTATTCTTAACATCATACGGAGATGAAGTTATTAATTCTTTGGCCGCAGGAGCATTTGGAATATCCAGATGATCTCCAGTATCAAGTCCCTCTATAGCAGATATATCCCAGTTGCTAATTGAACGAATTTGTGCGTTTGTTAATCCTGTTACATCCAGCAGACTATTAAGTCCATCTAGCATAGCAACCAGATTTTTCAACCCTTCTTCACCAGCTTCTCCAACTTGTACATAATTTACTAGGGACTTCGATTCGCCCGGCCCAATATTTAGTGAATTAATGAACCCATAGAAATTCGCTTCATTTCCATACTCAGCTAAGGGTACTGTGAATGGATCCTGTTGCTGATTCCCTAGACCTGTTAATCCATTATCAAACGGTTTTGGAGATCCCACTGCAACGCCTAGCGGCTTATTGTTTCTGGCACTGCTATCTACAACAATCCATGAATCATCTGTAGTTACCTTAAGATCGCCTGAGTAGGTTGCCTTAACTACTGAAGCATTTGTTGTTGTACCATATCCTAAAGAGCCACCGAATGATACATCAACTTTTATAGCGACATCATTTTTATTAGTGAATGTATCAAAGAATCTCGTTCGATTATGAATAGTATCCACATACACCTCACGTGTTACAGTTACATTTCCTAGATTTACAGATTGAGCCGAAGTAAACTTATTAACGCCATCGTATTTCAAGTCAAACCCACGCATCATTTGACCATTCATCAGTGGAGCTGAAGGCGAGGACACTTTAACAAAGATATTGCCGAAACCTTGTACTTGTGTAGCACCAATTGTACGTAAACTTCCTGTGTCTAAGCTAGGAGCAAAAACATCGTGAATCTCCCATACTGTGCCACTTTCTGAAGTAACTCTAGTTAAAGCGTCAGCTGTTTGGAACGGAATTACAGTCGTAGCAATAACAGATAACACAATTGAAGTAGCTATAAATTGCTTTTTACTCCAATTTTTTTTTGCTGGTGAATATTCAGATCGGGTGGAACCAGAATGATCTCTTTTAGTTTCACGTAGACGTTTGAACTTATTCATGTGCGTAATCTCCTTTTCCTTTATGTATTTTATTATTTAATGTTAGGAAATATAACACTAGTATTTGTTTCAGTCAATGAATATTATGGATTTAATATATTTTGAGTTTAAAAAAAGGAAAAAAAGGCTTTTTTAATTATTATGTGTAATGTATATGTTAACTAAAATGTTAAATAGATAACGTTATATGATAGATTTTGAGGGGTTGTAGGATATTGAGTATTATCATCCGGCTGCATCATCAAAAACCTTGAATTTCACGAGTTCAAAAAGAAGAGGAACAGCTAATAATTAACAGAGAATATTATGTTTTTCATTTCATGAAAGTGGAAGATTTCTATATGGGAGAATGGCATAAAGCAGAATCACTGATGATTCCAGATGCACTAGCCCGCAAGATCAATAATGGGCATCCTGAAAAGAGTAAAGTATCTGCTGGGAAAGAAGCCATAAGAATAGCCAGGTAGTATATCTGGAATAAGTGGGATTTCATTGTGGAAACCACTTTAGCGGGTGGTAACGTTATAAGGCAGATGAGGGATGCAAAGGAATAAGGCTTTGAAATTATTGTGTTTTATGTGGGGCTAGCAGATGTTCGGCTAAATATTGAATGTATTGCTCTACGTGTGAAAAACGGTGGCTATCATATTGAAACCGAGGATATTGTTAGACGCAATTTAACAAGTGTGAATAATCTGATATCTCACTTAGAGTTGATTGATCATTAATTGTTATTGATAATAGTAAAGCTGTAATTGGTTTATTTTTTTGACATCATATCATGTCCGCAACCTCAAAAAATTCGATAATATCGGAGAAGACATGGAGGATCTGATCTCCATCGGCATAATCGACCTGATTAAAGCTATTGAGAGCTATCGTCCAAACAAAGGAATGAATGTGTAAAATCAGGAGACATATGTACATTTGGCGAATGATTGGTATTAGCAAAAACAAGAAAGCATTTGAAGAAAAAAGAGTAAGATTTTATAAGATGTATAATTTTCCATTGGACAATTGGGTAAAGCCTATGCATTGTGGAAAAGCATTGTTTGATGAATTGAGGAATTAGTGAACTCAATGACTTTGGAGGCAATCTCCTAGGTCTTTTATTATGTGCGCCCAGCATGGGCGCTATCTATAGGGTTGAAGTCCTGAATGGCAAAGGCAGTAGTAGCAATAAGCGATTAGCTTAAGGTAAGGGTATCTACCGCTAGGTCGAATCTGAAGGAAGCCAGTAGCAAATCTCCGGTCTGAGGAACACGAACTT